>JAOUKW010000235.1 GCA_029882335.1 Candidatus Heimdallarchaeota archaeon
CCTTCATTTAGTAACTGCAATAACTCTCTTCCTTCCTCATTAATGGCATATACAAATACATCACCCATTTCTAATTTATCTAAAAGAGAGCGATCTATTAAATACTGTAATGCATTTTCTATATCTTCTTTCGTAGGTTTTTGATCCGCAAATTGATATATATTCTCTAATTGATGATAAAAATCAACTATAGAATATTTTTTCCGATTCAGTCGATTTTTACCGTAATCAGTCATCTCCAAAATATTTAATCGAAGTGTACTGGTAAAATTTAATGTCATATTATAATATAACATACTCACCAAGTCAAATAAAATTATGGATAAAAAAATGAATTCAATTTTACTCAAACCTATAAGTATTTGATTGAATTTAAGTAAAGGAAAACATAATTATAGATGTGGAAATTGAAATTCGTTCTGAATTATTAAAAATTGAAGATCTTATTAAAGAGGGAAATATTAATAATGCCATAAATCAAGGAATTATATCAGTAAAAACGTTTGATAAACGAAAAAATTTAGAAAACTCAATTTCAATTTTAAATAAACTTGTTGAAATATCAGAGCATGAGGATCTCTTAATGGAAAGAGAGAAGTTTATTACACACATTATAGTAAGATACGCATTACTCGGAGATAATGTAAAGGTGATTGCATATAAAAATAGATTAAATCAAGATATATCACAATATGCAAATTTCATTAAATATTTAGTAGAACAACGTTTAAAGGATCTTGATGTAGAATTCCATTTAGATAAAATTGAAACACAAAATATATTTGGAAAATTTGAACCAATTCATAATATTCCCTATTTATCCTTTGAAAATGATGATGAATTATTTAAAATAATAAATGATTATTATGAGGATGGCCGTTATCAAATTAATTTGATACAGAGTAAAACTAGCCTTCATCATCAGGTAATAATAGACAAAGGGAATATTAAAGATATGAAAGTAGTTGAAAATCAACGTACCTTTATATTAGAGTGACTTTCACTTGGAGATATGTGTAACTAGTATAAATACTTTAGATTAAATATTTTATTGGTGCTTGATACAGTTAATGAAATCAAACCAAGAGAATATCAGAAAATTATATTAAATTCAATTGTTTCATCGATTGAAAAAGATAAAAATTTACTTGTTGAATTAGATTGTGGATTAGGGAAAAGATACTTGCAAATGGCAATTTTACGGGATAAATTTCCAAAAAAAAAGATTGTACTCCTACTTCAAGCATCTTCATCACTATACGAAACAAAATCATATCTGAGTAAATTCATTAATAATAATGAGCTTGGTTTGATTGATAGTAGGCAACCATCGAGATACAGACAATATTTATTGAAAACAAAAAGAGTAATTCTTAGTTTACCTCAAACATTTTATAACACCATAAAAACGGAACAATATCTAACAGACCAGATTGACATTGTTGTAATAAATGAAGTGGATCAAATAATTCGAAGAATAGGCCAAAATTCAGTTTTAAGGGCACCATATAACAAATTATTGGATCAACTAAATAAATCTAGATTGATTGGAATGTCAGGAACAATTCGAGATAGTCATTATATCATTGACAACAATCAATTATTAATTCAAAAAGAACTTAAAACACTTGAAAATATGCTTTCTAATATTGATTTAATTAGCATGGATAGTCTACTAAATTCAGATTTAAATCAACATTTAACCCCAACAAAGATAATCCCCCATCTAGTAAGTGATGAACGTATTAGCGATCTATCATCAATAATAGATACAAGAATTGATGAGGTTAAAAATCAGATATTATTGATTATTAAAGATACCTCTCCAGAGTTGTATAAAGAGATTTTAAGTGATTTTTCACGAATGTTAGGGCCTTTACCCATTGAAGATGAATTAAGTTTAAACTTAAATAAACTCTATTTAATCCGAAAATATTTATGGTCAATGACTGGGAAGAATTGCTATAAACATTTATCGAGATCAAATTTTTCTGTTGATTTATTAAAAAATATTCCAACAATTCCTGGTAAATTTTTAGAAGTAAAGAAACTCATTGGTAATTATAAGAAAAGTGTAATTGTTTGCAGTTATATAGATACAGTTTATTTAATTTCAGAGCTATTGAATAAGATAAATGTGGAAAACATTTGCATTACAGGAAAAATTTCACCCCATAAACGAGAAGAAAGTTTGAATCATTTTAGAAGTTCTAGTAATAAAATAGTTGCGATATTATCAAATGTTGGTGAAAGAGATTTAGACCTTCCAGAAGCAGATTTATTAGTTATCTTTGATCTCATTCGGACAACAAAAACGATGTATCAAAAATTGAAGCGCAGTAGAGGTGGAGATTGCAGAATATTGTACTATGAAAAAACAAAAGAAAAGAATAAATTAGACAATTTACTTAAGCAAATATCCAAATACTACCCATGGTCAGTAGATATTTTACCAATTTTAGAATAGCATATTTCGTCTCCAAAGCTGACATTACGAGAATATAGCCATACCATCAATTTTTTCATTCTAGAAACTATACGTAATTATTTTTCTTGAAGTAAATAAGCATAGTTAAATAAACTTATAAATACCTTTGCAATTAGTGATTATAAGAGTTTAAATAATTTGTGGTGAATATATTTGAGTGATATTGTAAAACAACTTAGAAGTTTTGAGGAGAGAGATGAAATAGCAAATAGATTATCAGATTTAGAAATTCATAAATCTGTAATTAAAAATATACTTAATATGGAAAATGCATCGTCTACTGAAAAAGTTGACATTATGTTTGAAGCAGTACCAGATTTTGGAATAATTGCCTCTCAACTAGGTTTAAGTAAATCTACTGGTGAGTTGGGTAAGGCAGCATATACAGATATTATGAATAAATGTATTGTGAAAATCAAAGAAAAGGAAGATGGATTTGCATTTAATCCATTATTCTTGAATGAAGATTAGATATATTGTTATTTAATTTATTAGAATATTCATACAATAATTTTTTCAAATTTTTTGCTAAAAAATAAAACAAATTAGACTAAACTTTTATGATATGCCCCTTGATGAAAATTAAGGCAAGAGGTGGGTAATATTAAAGAAAATTTTGATCAAATGGCAGAGCAAAGAGAAGCAGAGGCCCAATTACTTGATGATGTTGACGTATGGAGATCAATCATAGAAAAAGTTGTATTATTGGATAGTCCATCAGATATGAAAGCAGATATTCTATTTACTTCCATCCCAGACATTGGGGTTGTTTTAACTCAGTTAAAAAATCATTTCGAAAAAGGGAATTTTGATGAAACATCTTATAAAGAAATTGTAGATAAGTATATTGCGATCTTACGGGCGAATAATACTGCAATTGATTTTGATCCCTATAAATTATAATTTATTAATTAAAAAATGGTACAATTGTATAATTAGATCGAAAGTAATTTAGATTTTGTAATTAATTATAAAATATGCCTCAAGCCCTTTTATTTGATAGTAATGGAAAACCAAAGGAAATTCTACAAGTAGAAGGCAATATTGATAAAATTAATCCATTGAATATTAGCTGGATTAATTTAAGAGCAGGGGATGACCTCTCAACTTCATTACCCATTATTGTAAACAGATCAAGTTCATTTACAGAGGATTTTATAGAAGAACAAAGACCAAGAATTGAAATTTATCAAACATTAGAGGATAATGAAGATACATATTCAGTATTAATTTTTGCCTTCCCAACAAATAAAATTTATCTAGAAGATGAATTTCAAATTCAAATTTCTTTTCTTATCATAGACAACACAATTTACACAACAAGTACAAAAGACAATCAGATTCTAATAGAAATTATGACCAAATTAGTTTCTAAAAAGAAAAATTATACCCTCACCAAATTATTTGAATTCATCATCTCAGAAACTCTTGAAATGAGTATAAAAGTAATGGATGAGTTAATTGACTATGTAGAAAGCCTTGAAAGACATCAGTTAAAACAAGGATTAAAGCGAGGTTGGCTTGGTTCTTTATTAATGTTGAAGGGTCGTTTATTTGATTCAAGTAAATTATTAAAGGCAGATCTCGAGCATATTCAAGAAATACAGACCGGTGAGGTTCCTGAAATTGATACTGAGATATTTGGAGGTCATGTAGAAGATAGGTTTTTGTTCCTATTGGATCAAACAGACTCTCTTAGAGAAAATCTTTCCAATATGATTAATATGAATATTGCAATTCAATCAAACATTATGAATAAAAATTTTTATTATCTAACAATAATCGGTTCCTTATTGATAATACCAACTGTGATCTCAAGTCTTTGGGGTATGAATTTAAGTGATGTTCCGCAAATTGGATTTTGGCCTATGTTCTTTGTTATTACTGTGTTAACTTTATTATCAGGCTTCATTGTGAAATTAATCTTACCTAAACCTATATTAAGTTAAATGTATGGTTGGATTCATTGATATACTGATTATTCACTTTGCTCTATTATATTTAATTTTTTAAAATATGGGTGAATTTCTATCCCTAATGCAAATTCACAATAATCATACCTCTTAAAATAACAATTTCTTCTACAAATGCTGTACATTTTTTTATGTCGCAGATAACCAATTACAACGGCTATGCAAAATAATAATAGAATTATTCCAATTTTTTGAAAGATGTTATTGATTCTTCTCATAATAATGATGGCAAACATAAAAGATACACCCATCATCATTCTAATTGGAAACCGAGGGATATATTTTTTATTCTTTTGTAATTCATATATCAAAGTAATAACGATCCCTACAAGTAATAAATAAAAGAGAAATCTGATATTAATTAATAAATAACTAGCTGTAATTATCCCCAGTACATTTAGAATGTAAGCAATTGTAATTCCAGTATAACCGGCAGCACACCCCTTACAAATTTTAATACCTTTTAAAGAATATAGGTCATCCTCAAAATAACCACACACAGGATGGTGTGCAAATAGCATTTTTAGATATGGAGTATATGAATTCTTTGAAGTTCCGCTTTCCTCTATTATTGCATATTCCCCATTTATCTAATCCACCCTATTTAATAAACATACAGTTTTTTTGCTGATAAATATTTGATAATACTCACTATGATTACCTTATAGAATTATTTGATCAGAGTTATTTTCCTGATTATTGATTAAATATATTTTTATCTGATTGATTCTCTAATAATTTAGTGACAATTCGGGATTCTATGTTTTCTAAATTAATATATATTCTATTAATAGTATTATTTTAAATTGGAACAATGTAGCATCGATTCAAACTGTATCTATTCAGATTGATGAAGAAATAGGTTATTCATCTGATAAAATTATTATTTGGAAAGATGTTATTACTAACCAAAACTATAATGCTAATGCAAATAAAAAAATTAGAGTCTCAAATGGAGCAGTTGAATTCATAGTACACTATCAAACAGATACAGATACGCAAGTAATTTCCAATTTGCTTCAACAAAATAATATCGAAATAATTCGAATAAATCAAGAATTGGGTGTTTTTATTGTCAATATACCTATTCAAAAGTTAAATCAAGATGAAAATTTTATTGAAAAAATGTTGAATTCTGAATTTATCAACTACGTTGAACCAAGTTCTATGATAGAATTACATACCACTCCCAATGATCCCTTCTATGACACCTATCAATGGGGGCCTCAAAAAATTAATATTGAAGGTGCTTGGGATGTTGAAATGGGGTCTCGAGATGTAATTGTTGGGATCATTGATACAGGAGTTGACCTCGACCATGTTGAATTGGATGCAAATTATTTACCATTAGGTTATGATTGGGCTAGAAATGACTATCAACCAGATGATGAACATTTACACGGTTCCCATGTCTCAGGCACCATTATTGCCGAGATTAATAATAGCATTGGAATATCAGGTCTTGCAAATGTTTCTTATTTTTCAGAAAAAGTATTCTATAAAGAAGGAGGTACGTTATATGCAGTAAATGATGATTTAGTTGCAATGGCAATACGTCATGCAGTAAATCAAGGTGCAGATATTTTAAGTAATAGTTGGGGTGGTGATTATTCAAAAGTGATTTACGATGCAATAGATTATGCTATATCAAAAAATGTAATTGTCATAGCGTCAATGGGGAATGATGGATCATCTACAATCCAATTTCCAGCAGCACAAGAAGGAGTAATAGCTGTTGGGTCCACAGACCAAAATGATTTAAAATCGTATTATTCGAATTATGGTGAATGGATTTCTGTTGTAGCACCAGGTCGTGATATTTATTCAACCAATCAAGTAAACGGATATTCATACAGCTCGGGTACATCAATGAGTGTTCCTCATGTTTCAGGATTAGTAGCATTGATTAGAAGTAAATATCCCAAAATTTCCCATGATGGAGTATTAACAATTTTACAAAATACATCAATCGATTTAGGAAACCCCGGTTTTGATAATTTATATGGATGGGG
>JAOUKW010000236.1 GCA_029882335.1 Candidatus Heimdallarchaeota archaeon
TGATTATTTCTGGTATCTTCAGTTTACTTGATCTTGATGACAGTATATTAATAAAATCTCAAGGTATTATCTTGGGTATTATTACTATTCTTTGTGGTGGTTTTATTACTGCCCTTGAATTAAATAAACTGCCACTAAAATACAGTGTTCTTTTTAAAATTGATTTAAATAGGGGTATTCTCTACTTCGTAATTTCTGTTGTACTTTTAGGGTCTGGTTTAGCCTCTTTTTTGGTATTAATCGCTGGAATTTTATTTATTGTTAAGAATTATATTTAACGCTGTAAAATTTACCATCATAAGGAGATTTAATTATTGTTAATTCCTGAAAAGGTATTTGACTTATTCATAAACCTGGGAATAATGGATAGAAAAGATACAATTTTATCTAGTTATAATACTTTAATCGAGGATAATCAAGTTTTACAACTAGATTTAATTGGTTGTGGATTAACTACATTACCATCACATACATTCAAAAATTTTCCAGAGTTACAGAAATTATTTTTATCATGGAATACTTTAACTAATCTTCCAAAAGATATTTTTTATTATTTGCCAAATTTAACACATTTAGATTTAAGGGGTTGTAGACTTAAGGAGCTTGATAGAGATATTTTTAATAACTTACCAAAATTACAAAGATTAGAAATGAATGATAATCAATTATCTTCACTTCATCCAAATATATTTGATAACTTGTTAATTCTGCAGGAATTAAACTTAAGTAATAATGACCTTGAATTTCTATCGCCAATAATTTTCGATAATTTGACGGTTCTACGGCGTCTATATTTGTATTTTAATCCATTAGATATACAATTAGCATCTGGTGATTATTATGATAGAGAAGGGGTTGAGAACGCAATCAATATTTTAAAATCAATCAAAAATATAACACAAAAGTAATCTAAATGCGGTGAGTATAAAAAGGGACAGTAAAACATAGTTTCATGGGAACTAGTAAAGGAAATACAAATCAAATTTCAAAACTTGATTTTTCCGAAATAAAACACTATAAGACAAATATCTTTGCTTGGAGTTTATATGATCTTGCAAATACAATATATTCAATGGGTGTTGTATCATTAACAATTGCACCTTTAATTATATTGCTCACCCTAAGTGAAAACGCGAATATTGATCCATCTACACTTATTTCATCTGAAATAACATTATCGCGAGTGCAATTTGAGGATGGTGTAGAATTAGGAGGTTATTATTTTGCAGGAGTATTACTCATTGGAAACTTAGTAATGGCATTTCTTTCTCCGCTATTAGGAGCCTACGCAGATCAATTATCCAAAAGAAAATATTTCCTCAGTCTAATTACAATATTTTGCTTAATTTTTACCTTTTCTTTGGGTTTAAAATTAAACTTAACTTGGGTTTTAATTACCTTTTTCTTTGCAAATTTAACTTATCAGATGAGTCTTGTGGTGTATGATTCAATGCTTCCTTTTTTAGCTAAACCAAATGAGGTATCTAAAGCCGCTGGATTTGGTGTTGCTTTTGGTTATTTTGGCTCATATATTGCAATTGCATTGTCGATGTATTTAGCAGGAAATAATAATGATTATATTCTAGATGAAAAAAATTATATCATTAAAATTGGATATATTCCTTCATATTTTTCCATTGTTGCATTTGCATTTTTAATATTTGGTATTCCTTTATTACTGGTAAAGGAAGTTCGACCCCAACAGGAAAAAATTCCGTTCAGAGAAACCATGAAAAATACTTTTGCTTCATTAAAACTAACTGCTCATGAAGTTTTTCAATATAAAGATACTCGGAATTTTATGGTGGGTTGGTTACTATTCATTGATATGGCAAATACTGTCATTGCATTTATGTCTATTATAATTACTATCGGATTGGGTCTGCCAGCAGAAGAGGTTACACTAGTGTTGGCAATTGGTATTACATCTGCAGTGCTATTTACATTTCCAATTGGATGGATTGGAGATAAAATTGGTCCGAAGAAATTATTTTACTTAATCGGAATCCTATGGATATTATCCATTATTTTGACTATTTTTACTAATCTAACTATTGGTGGTGTCACAACACCCAAAGAATTGGCCTATTTGAATGGGCTAGTTGTTGGACCTGCACTAGGTGGTGGCTGGGTAGCTCAAAGACTAATGATAACTGAACTATCACCTGAAGATCGAACAAGTAATTATTTTGGATTTACTAACATATTTGGACGTATATCCAGTGCCATAGGACCATATATTTGGACTGGCTCGATTTGGTTATTGAATCGGAAGGTTGGTTTTGATATCGGTGATGCAACTCGATACACCTTAATTGTGTTGGGTATTCTACTTATCAGTGGTATTTACCTGATTTCTAGAGTAACTGATCACCACGATAAATATCTTGCAGGTGCCAGACATATCGGTGATGGTATTTGGGTGGATAATCAAGGTAATCAGATCGATTAAGATCCTGCAGTATGATTTGAAAATTTTATTCTATTAATTTCATAATTATTTGTTTCAACTCGATTAACTGATCTTGTTGTTTTGTCATTTGAAATGGTTTTGTAGATATTTAATTCTATTAATTTCTTGGAAATCTCATTTAAATTCATATTTGAATTAGTACTTTCCGTAGAATTCGAAAGATATTTCACACTCTGTAAGTATTTCCTTATGTTACTGAGTTGAGTAGGTTCATCAAGTTGTTGAAGTGTACTCATTATATTTAGAATAAATTTAAAATATATAAATATAGATATTATCGTGAACTTATAACGAGGATGATCATTTTTACACGGAAAATAAATAATAGTTTCAGTTTTAACTATGTCTCTAGTAGCTTTATATTAGAAAATATATGCTGTGTTGGGTGAAAGAAATTTCTACAGAAACAATCGAAATTAATAACAATGTAGAGCTAGAACAAGAGAAGAAAACTACAACTAAAAAAACAAAGAAAACAGAAGTAGTTAATGATCCTCATAATCTAGATATTATAAATGTACCTTCTTTGGGTCCTAAATCTGCTGAATCACTTAAATCAGGTGGAATTACAACAGCACATCAATTGATGACAACTCCTTTAAATGATCTTGAAGTATTAGGGATTACAAGAACACAGGCGAAGAAATTCAGAGAAAATATTCTTAAATTATTTTCCGATGTATATGCTGATTTTGTCGAAGAGCAATCATTAGAAGATATTGAAGGAATTGGACCAACCACTGCAAAATCCCTAAGAGAAAAAGGTATGAATATATATCTCCTGGAAACAACACCAATTCGTGAATTAGAAGAAAAATATGGAATTACATCTAATTCTGCAATTAAATATCAAACAGCAATTGCAGAATCAAAAGGTGGATGGTTTACAGATGCTCATACATTTATGCAGCAACAATTAAAATCTGATTGTTTTACATTTGGTGTAGAAAGTCTGGATTTATTATTCTCAATTCCTGAAATGAATAGCAGTGGTATCCGAGCTGGTGAAAGTTATGAATTTTTTGGATCATTCAGGTCTGGGAAATCACAACTGTGTCATCAACTATGTGTGACAGTACAATTACCTAGAGAAAAGGGTGGACTAGGTAAAAAAGCAATTTATGTAGATACAGAAGGTACATTTTCACCTTCAAGATTGACACAAATGGCACAACGGATAAAGGAAGAAAAAGAATGGGATAAACCAGTTGAGCATATATTGAAAGATATAATGTATGCACGAGCAAAAACTAGTGACATGCAGATGGGAATTACTCATAAATTAACTGAAATTCTTGGAAATCACAAGGATGAATATGCCTTGCTTATTATAGACTCTGTATCTGCCCATTTCAGAGCGGAATATTCCGGAAGAGGTACTCTTGCAGAAAGACAACAGTTGTTAAATTATCACTTAAGTATATTACATAGAATTGCAGATACCTATGGTTTAGCTGTTATAGTTACTAATCAAGTACAAGCAAATCCGGCACAATTTTTTGGAGATCCTACTCAAGCAGTGGGTGGTAATATAATGGGTCACTGGGCAACTCATCGATGTTATCTTAGAAAGTCAAAAGGTGAAAAACGAGTGATTAAAATTTTTGACTCTCCAAGTATTGGTGAATTAGAAGCGGTATTTGAAATACGTGAAACAGGTGTAGTATCTTCAGAATCAGATTAAATTTCTATGTATTTAATAGAGCAACCTAGTGGTTGGGTTTTAGGTATTTGTATTATTTGACCGGAAATTAGTTGTTCCAAGGAATTTTGAAGATCGAACAAATTTACTTCATTGGGGAATTTGGGATTATCATTTATCCTGCCATGATATACTAATTTTCTATGCTCATCATATAAGAAAATCTCTGGGGTTTTAGTAGCCATATATTTTCGAGCAACATCTTGATTGATATCTACCAAATATGGAAAATTAAAATTTTTTTCCTTTACCCTTGCTTTCATATTATCAAAACTATCTCCTGGGTAATTTGGGTTTGCAGCATTGGGATTGATAGCAATAATTGAGAAAGACCGATCCTTGTATTTTTCTTGAATCATATTAAATTCTCTTTCAGAGGCAACAACATAAGGACAATGATTGCAAGAAAAAATTATTGCTATATATTTCAAATGATTAAATGAATCTAAACTGTAAAATTTGTCATCAGTACCTTTGAGATAAAAGTCCGGTGGTTTAGATCCAATTTCTGTTGGGTTCATCATAATATCAATAGTTTATTCATCAAATAATTTTTCTAAAGTGATTTGGAAAATAGTATTAATCTTTACAAACAAAAGAATATTAATAATACAATAATGTTTGAAACAAGTGTTGATACTTACATTAGATAATTGTATTATAATCCGAGATAGTAAAGAGAATATTGATGAATTACAGAAGTTAAACCAAAATGAAACAACAACTAACTTGTTATCTGAACTAATTGAATCTATCATTGAAAATGATATAATCGAGAATACTGAACTTGTTCTAACTATGCGTAAATATTTGTGGAATGAGATAAATTCCATTGATGATGATATAATTTCAGAATTATTATTGGGAACTATCATTTGCTGGCAGAAGAAAGTAATCACAGAAGTGGATTTTCGGGTTTTTTGGAATAAATATATTTCAATTGACTTATTGGATAATGATAATATTGTTACTTTAGCCATATTATTTCATAATACAGGGATGGAATTTGAAGATTGGATGGAGATAAACATTCAGCTATCTAAAACATTAGGGTCATTAATTCCTTCAATTGAAGCGGTAATAAACACTTTTAAAGAAATATCTGAAATAGTAATACATGATAAGTGGTATAGAATCAATCGAATGATTCAGACAATGGATCAAAGACCAGAATACCTAGCAGAATTACTGAATAACTCAACAAATGAGGAAATTATTTCTCTTTTAGAATGGATTGAATGGGATAAACGTCAATTAATACTTGAATATCTAGTTAATTCAACCTTAAATGAAATCCCACAACATCAACTTGATGCATATATTGAAAATATATCAATTACTGGATATCATGGTGATTTTCCTCTTTCTCATAATGTATTGGGAAATCGGATTATTGAATTACCCACTCAAACATTGGACGAAGATAAAGTAAAGCACATACCCACTAATATGATGAAAGATTGGCTACCCAAATTCGTATATTCTAGTCCTGAAATTGAGGAAAAAATAAAAATTATGTTTCCTGGAGGTGAAGGTATTGGTCATAGCTCAATATTAATGAAAACTAATCATGGGTTATTTTTATTTGATTTTGGTATGAGTGTTGTAGACACAAGTACTCCTACTTGGCATCCTTTGTTTGAAAAATTAGACGCTGTTTTTATTAGTCATGCACATCTAGATCATTCCGGGAGTTTACCGTTACTTATGGGAAATAATAGAAATTTACCCTGGTTTGCGACATCTGAGACGCAAATTATGTCTGAAATGCTTTGGTATGATACACAAAGGATTACTAAGAAAAACTATTCAAATACTGTTATCAAGAATAATTTTAAACTCAAATCTCTAACTAATGATACTAATTTAATTCAAACTTTAAAAAATTTTAACGAAATTACTATTCAAGAACCTATTTCATTGTTACCAAACGTTGAGGTGACTGCACATCATGCAGGGCATTTATTTGGAAGCACTGGTTTTGAGATAAATATTTCAGGTAAAAGAATTTTATATACTGGAGACTTTAATTCAAATGATACTACATTATTTAAGGGTGCTAATTTTCCAACCGATTGTGATTTGACAATTTTTGATGGAACATATTATGGGAGAGAAGAACCTGTACAACAGGGAACACAGTTTCCAGATATTCTGAAAAAAGTAAAGCGAGTGATTATTCCTGCATTTAGCATGGGACGAAGTCAGGAAATACTATTTCAATTAAAACAAATTGGTGCAGATAAAAATTGGAAAATATTTGTAACGGGGATGGGGGCTAACTTGGCA
>JAOUKW010000237.1 GCA_029882335.1 Candidatus Heimdallarchaeota archaeon
CTATATTAGATATTTGAGCCTTCGGTCATTCTATTCAATATAGGATGTGACCTAGTTCTTCTAGCATTAACATATAAGTAATGCTAGATTATGAACTATTGTAATTTCAGTTAAAAACTACTGAATTGAAAATTGAGTCACAAATTGATGTATATACAAAAATTATCATGCTAAATGTTTAGTTATTTAATCTAGATTTTTTATAAGATTATTTAATTTGTTCTGAATATCTATTTGTAATTCTTCTCTACCTGTGAGTCTAAGGATTTGTAAATTCTTAATAGAATTGATATATTTTAGTGCAAACTTAGATATATCTAAATCCTCTTCAGATAATATAAGTTTTACTAGTATTTCTTCTTTTTCTCTGAATATGTGATATAATACAATCCTGTTGATATCATCATCAAATTTGATTTTGTTAATTATTTCATAGAAATCGATATCATTTGTCAATTTTGATAATGCATGGAGTCTAAACATTAAATTAACGTTATTCAAAGATACATCTTTCAGGATTTCATGATCTTTAATCAAGTCCAATGCAACAATTCTAATTAATGGATGTTTCTCATTGGTAAAAGTTACATACAATACATTGTCATTCTGCTGGACTAATTGAACTATTTTACCTAGTAATTCATTATCTTGGATGTTCAGATTATTTAGTTTTCCAAGTTTGTTTATTCGTTTCAATGCTAATATTCTCAATTTCACATCTTTTTTTCCATCGGATAATATTTTTTCTAATGTCATAATATCTTGTAATTGATTAATATACCATCCATAGAGGTAAGGATTATCAATTTTCTTAATAATATTTTCAATTTGTATTGATTTATCTGTTTTTATCTTATCTAGTATTAATAATAACACTACTACTGAGTGAAACAATATATCTGATTTTTGTCTTGTGGTTTCCTTATCAATTGTATTAATCTCAATAAAATCTACATAAAATTCATGAAGGTAGGTCAAAGCTAAGCTATATTGAAAACCAAAATTCCATTTCGTTTCTCTATATTCATCTTGTTTGCTAATGTTATTACCAATTAATACATATTGTGCATTTTCTTGACCAAATGTAAGAGACATCATGAGTCTATAGAAAGATTGTTCAAATGTATCAAGTTGTTCATTATCAAAAATTACGATAGAAAATAGGTTATTGGAAAAGAACATCTTTATTTTTGGTGGAGGTTTATACATGTTGCCAATTAGGTCAAACAAACTAAATGACACCTTTTTTTGGTTAATTACTTTTTTTATGATTGTTAAATTAAAATATCCTCTATGATGAGATGGTTGTTTTAGATTTGCACTTATATCAAAGAATAAACTTTTCCCTGACTTATCACTCCCAGTAATAACAGATTTAAATATAAAACCTCCATTCTGCTGTTTTAATGCTTCTTGATGTTTCTTTGTTTTAATATGTTGTTGACTATTTGGATTATTAGTAGGTGACCAGCATAATAAACAAGTCATAAGGTGATTATTGGATACTTACTTAAAAAATTGGTTTTTAAATAATAATCATTTACTTAATCAGAAATTATTTACTCAAAATACATCTTTTATTATAAAATAATTTATCCTGTTAACAATCAAATGGAATGAATTAATGTTTTGTAATAGTTAGAGATGAAATAATTCTTCCTATCTATTATTGACATTGTATGTATAGCTCAATTACTACTGTATATTAAAGGACAATTGGTTAAGCTAATGAAAAATAGTTGAAATTGATTGTAATCTTACTATTAAATTGATTTACATTTTAAATTTGAGGATTAAATTTCTAATACATTGAGTATGTTTTTTTTGTATTTTAGTTATTATTATATTTGTAAATGATAGTTATATCATTTTTTATTATTTTTCGATTGTTCTATGCATTTGAAACACGATTTTTCTTTCGTATCAAAGTGATTGCCAGTAATAAACCTAGCAATGCAGATGATGGATAATTAAGAAAACTTTCATCTTCATTGTCAGTTGGAGTTGTGTCTGAGGGAGGATCTGAAGTGTCAGGTACTGCCGTAATCCCAATAATCACTGCATCTGTTACCATATTTCCGTAAAGATCATATAGATGAATTGTAAAGTTGTAAATCCCAACATTTAGCCCATCAATATTGACTATAATTGATCCATTTGTCCATGTTGTAGTTGTTACTACAACGCTTCCATCACGAGTTATATTATAAACTCCTGGACTTAAGTCTGAAACATCCCAAATTATTTCATTTCCAGTTGTCCCTACAAGATAGAAAATATCTGATGGATTGTTTACAGTAGCTACTGTGTTATCTACTACATAAACCACTACAATATCTGATGTTACTCTTCCATATGAATCGTAGACATTAATGTTATAAGTATATGCCAATATCTAAGCCATCTACATTATGTGTAATGAATCCATTAATCCATGAACTAGTAGTCCCATCTAATGTACCATCTTTTGTAATATTATACACATCCGGGCTGGCATCAGTAACGTACCACGAAATTTGATTTCCTGTAGTTCCAAATTCATCTGTAATATCTGAAGGTGTATTAATTGAAGGATTTAGTGTTACTCGTCCATTGGAACATAATTTTACTATTGATACTAAATTAGGGATGCAATTTTGGGGTGCTTGGTTTGCTAGAATTATTGATGAATTTGGTATTGGATGGAAGATGAATTATCCGATATTTAAAGAATAATTTGTAGTATACATTTAATTTGTGGGAAATACGTTTGATAACCTTGAGTATCAACTCTGTTATCAATTTATTCTCAATTATCTTTTACCAACTTCTATAGTTTTTTCAATTAATAAATCAAAATCTTCTATTCTAGATCTATGATTAACAATTGCTACTCGTAAAACATAATTTCCTTTGATATAGGTATATGATGGTGCAGCTATTCCTTCTTCTTGTAGTGTCATTAAGATATTCTTGTTGAGATGATTTAATTCATCCACTGTTAAATTCCTGTTTTTGGGATTGTATCGATAACAAACAATATTGCAGGAAACAGGTGCCATTAATTCCAGATCTTCTGTTTCATTTATTAAAGTTCCAGTGTACTTAGCCTGAGCAATGTTTTGATCGACTAACCTGGCATATTTATCCAATCCATGCTCAAGAAAGCTAAACCAAATCTTTAGTGCCTTGAAGTTTCTACTTAATTCAACACCGTAATCGCTGAACCAAGTAGAACCTGAACTTCCTATTCCTTTCTCATGTTTCATAAGGTAGCTCGCGTGGACTTCAAAAGCATTGATATGATCTTGTTTATTTTTTACTAATATACATCCTGCTTCAAAATTCACATAGAACCATTTATGAAAATCAAATGAAAGAGAATCTGCAAGTTGTAATCCCTTGGTGAGTTGTTTGTTATCATTACTAATATAAGCTAAAGCACCGAATGCTCCATCAATGTGATACCACATATTTTCTTCTTTGGCTATTTTGCTTAATTCCTCAAGATTATCAAATGCTGCAGTATTTACCGTTCCTGCATTTGCAATTAGGCATAATGGTTTAATGCCCATTGCTTTATCTTCTCGAATTTTTTCTTTTAGTAAATCCAATCTAATCTGAAAATTATCATCGACTGGAATTCTTCTTAGATATTGATTTCCAAGTCCAAGCATTTCCACAGCTTTTTGTAATGAGTTATGCATCTCACTAGATCCATAATACGCGAATTTTGTATCTACATCTTGTAATCCAGTTTCTCTGACAAATTCTTTCAACATTGTATTTCTAGCAACAGTTAGACCGATAAGATTTGCCATTGATCCTCCAGTAACGAGTAAACCAGATGAATCAGTTGGAAATCCAAATATTTCTCTTGCCCAGTTGACAACTTGTTGTTCAACAAGTGCTGGTCCATGATTTCCACCACCCATATTTGAATTAACTACAGATGCTAGCATGTCTGCCATAGCACCAGACATCGTTCCAGTGCCAATGACCCAACCCCAAAACCTGGGATGGATATTCCCCATGGCATATTTTGCTATGTGATTTTTAAAATTCTCATAAATTTTTTCCATTTCCATTGGTTTTCTTGGATAGGGTAAATTGAGGAATTCTTTTGTCTCCTCTGGTATTGGCTGCCATACCTTTCTGTCTCGAACATTTTTAAGAAAATCAATTGATTCATCAATCATTTGATATCCTAGTTTCTTCAGTCCCTCCCAGTCTTCAGGATCTAAAGTTTCTTCTTTCATTGTAGTTACATCAATTGTATATTAAATTAAACATATCCTTTGAAGACCTTCTAATATCACAATCAGTGAGGAATTCCTGTTTTGACTACTAAAAGAAGATTTATTTGACGATATGATAGTTATAGTGCGAGTTCTTTGTAGTGTGTTTGTTGATTATTTATTGGTATAGATAATTCTATTCTCACGCATTATCTTTCACTGAGTTAATCGACTTTAATTAGAATTAATTGATTTTTATAAAATTATTACTCTCTTTTTAGTCTCTTAATTCTTTACTCGTAAATATCTCACACATACTGCAAGATCCTCTATGTTTTGAGGATGGATATTGTACATTTTGAATTCAAATTCTTCATTATTTATCAAGTTTATTTCTGTTCTCCATCTCCAATCAGGACCTTCTGATGCTGCATACTGACCAGTAAAACTAATCATATTTCCATTAATGTATCCATTACAAGTCATAATATCCGTTCCCATATGCCATGAATCAATCCAGTTGGTGACTATTAATTTTCTCTTGGTATTAAATGTGAGTAAAATCATCCCTTCATGAGGTGTGGTTTCAAATTCCCAGGTGTATTTTAGCTTCAGGAATTTACTGTTTAATATTGATGATATATTCATTATCGTTGGACAAGTGTGAGGGGATGAATTTGGATCGATAATTAATGTATAATTACCAGACCATTTACCCTCAAGAGATTGAAAATTATCTAAACTCATAATTACGAATTAGGTTCATCTTATTTAATCATTATTTTCTTCTAATACTTGATGAAGTCCGGTGGACTTGATAGAATACTGAATATCTAAAGTCAAAGTAAAACTATAGCATTGCAGAGTTGTCATTCTCCCAAATAAGTTTTTATTCTGGACGTCCATGATGTATTTTATTGAAACCTTTGAATTGTTTTTCGAAATTTTTAACTTCATCAATTAGATCCAATGCACCATTAACAAAATTCATAAAAACAATTTTAAAGTACTCTGGTTTGATTTTATCCAATATCCACTGATAAATACAAACTAATTGAAGACTATTGGATCCGTGAATAATTGCCATTGATAATCCTGATACTTGATTTGCAAATGCCTGTCTTTATAAAATATATTGATATAGTTTTTCATTTGAGTTAGTTAATAATCCCAAAGGTGTCATCAGGGTAAAATAATCATTTGTGTCTGCGATTGATAGAATGACGTTAATTTTGCCTTCTTTTAGACGGATAAGGTCTTTTGGTAAAGGGACTGGTATGGTATAGGTAATATTTTTGTCTAATTGTAATTTTTCCTTATTTACGGGATTTGAAATTTCTAAGAGTCCTTTGGATATATCCTCTGATAAGCCCATACCTAATAATTATCATGGAATATTTAAAATTTGGAATTGTAATATAATAAGATGCAAATATTGTGATAATTCCTGCGAGTTCTTCATAAATTTGTAATTTTATATCTATCTCTACCTATATTTTAAAATCTTGATTTATCGTTCAGTATAATGATTAATTTCAATATAGTGTATTCTACTGTGGATAATCAAATTATATTCTAATTATTGAGTGTTTTAATTATTTATATTATTAAAAAATAAATTATTTTAAAGCTATATCAAATAAGTGGATTATTTTATTTCTTCTTATTAATTCTTACAATAGCAATTGATATGAGAGAGGTTAAAAATACCCAAATTGGTGAATTATCAACACCAAATAATCTGAAACCTTCATACATAGACATAGAATCTGATAATTCAAATTTTGCATCATCCATTTCAAAAACCATCTCCATTTCAGCATCATATGATTTTAAAACACAAGCCTCTAAATCAATTTCAACACTAAAATCTACATTTACATCTAATATCCAATCATCAGTTTCATTTTTATAATCTAAGGTTACATCTAAGGTAAAAGAAACTTCCTTCTCATAAGTGTGTTCTATGGTATATTCAAAATCATTACTAATAACATCAGCTAATAAATCCTCAAATTCTGCTATTTCATCGATTAAAGCAGTAATATCTGCATCATCATTTGATACAAACATTGGTAAATACCAAATATCTGTAATTCCTATATCAATACCACTGCCAAAAAATGTGTCTGGTTCTTCAAAATATTCGGTGTAGGGTTCAAATAATGCAAAAGTTACCAATGTATCTAGTCCAAATCCAATTTGATCCTCTACATCAGTATATTCAACACCTTCCATA
>JAOUKW010000629.1 GCA_029882335.1 Candidatus Heimdallarchaeota archaeon
AAAAAATGAATATTTTCGATATTAATCTTTGCTTCATACTGTCAATATTTAGATTGTCTTTATAAAATTACGTAAATTTGTTTCGTTAATTGAAGATAAATGAAGGTAATTATTCAAATAACAAAGATACTGAGTTGAATAATTTCCATGATCTATTTTGTAGGTACAAATAATTTGTACTTACATACTACTCGTTCAGCCAGTTCTCTGCCTACCGTCACCAGATTTCCTTATGATTTTGTCATAAGACTTAGCAAAGACTTCATTGAAGACGGTTTTTCCGTGTTTTTTTCCAATATTAGATCACTCGCAAAATAATCATGTAAATTACCTTGCTGAATAACGTTTCTCCTGGGGGGATAGGACTTCTCGCTGATGTTTCGGGATATGGATAACATGAATTAAATATAGATATGTAAATAATTTTAGATGTGATTCATTTTGTCATGTTTCATTACTAGCGGGGAACAGTTGTTATTTCTAATTATTATAATATCTGTGGTAATCTATTAATTTACATTCCATCACTTATTCTTGTAGGTTAAAATAATTTTTACAGAGTTTAAATAGGTTGTATATTATTTTTTCAGCACAAATGAATATATTACAACCTAATATACAAATGTTTAAATAGTTATTATGAAATTTTGCATTATCTACCGTAGGTATCTTTATGTATAACTATAATTACCGATATTCCAAATATATTCATTCATTTATTATTATTACACTCTTATTAGGTCAAATGTACTCAAATTCACAATCATCTATTGCGTTAGGCAATCAGTATCCAACTGATACTAAGTCAAATGAAGATTATATGAATATGATCAGAGATATGTATAAGAAACAGGGTGATAAAACAATTGCTAATAACAATAATTTACCTAATGCAGATGAGCTAGCTACTCATCTGAATTCAATGAATAATAGCATTAATTTAGATGCCAATGGTCATTCTAAAAACAAGACTCAATTGCAAATATTCGAGGTAAATACCTATTGGCGAGATTTCGTTAGATTACAAGCTAGATTAATGTACGAGGAAGCAAATACTAGTCCTACCGAATTTACAAATCCATTGGCAAATCGATTAGTACAATTTTATGTACAAATCCCATGGGATGATAATTTTGGACCAAAGCCGGATAATTATAAAGCATGGGTATTGATGGGATCTAATTATACTGATACCGATGGTTATGCTTACTATAACTTCTATGCTGATCTACCATCGAAGAGATACTTTACGAGAGCGGAATTTAGTGGAGATATCGATTATCATCAGACTTATAGCTTTGTCAATCATCAGGGATTAATAGTTAAGCCAATATCCACAACTACCATTGCCTATCCTATTGCAGATGTTAACTATACCGATATAACAACTTTCAAATCTCGAGTAACAGATATTAGAGGAAATCTCATCAATGCAGGGAATGTATACTTTCAGATTATGAGTAATGGTATGATTCTACGAGATTTTATCGTTCCTGTAGATAATAGTTTTGCAATTTACAATTATACCGCAGATCTACCCAGTGGATTATATATGATACGAGCAGCTTACTCCGGATCACAAAATTATACATCAAGTTATAGCTATGCTGGATTGACCAT
>JAOUKW010000238.1 GCA_029882335.1 Candidatus Heimdallarchaeota archaeon
CAAATGAGAAGACTGTAGATGTATTTAAATTTGAACCCATAGTAATTGAAGATGGTATATATGCGATTTCAACTCTTATATGAGTAGGAACATAACTTGCATCAAATGAAAAATTACGATATGTATTATCGATATATACACTAAGAGACGAATTAATGCCATCACTAACATAATTCATGGATCTGTTAGACGCACTCATAGGTGCATATGTAGAAGATTGTCTCCAATTGCCATATGGTGTCCAAACTTCTTCAAATGCAGCAGTACTAGCCCATACATTAATAAGTCCAATTTTGCCAATAATAGTGTCATGATCCATTAAATACACATACGCATAAAATCTATCATCATAATAACTATTCCACGAAATATTATTAATACTAATGGAAATGTTATTTGGATCCATATCTGGCAGCATATAATTATTACCAGAAAAGATCCATTCATCACCAATACTTGTGTTTGGAGATAAATGAATACTACCAAAATAAGACGTATATTTTGTAGATTCATGTATAATTTCTGTATCTGTAGTTCCAAAATAGTTGGATAAATTAGGATGAGTATCTGTAAAATAATCATAATTTGTATTATTTTGTGATACTAGATAATTATTAACTATATTTCTTGTAGGGTCACTTCTGTAATGAGTCCATGATCGATCAAGTGTAAATCCACCAATTCTAGGTCCATATTTATTTGTATATAGAGATTTTTTAAAGCTTATTAATTCAGAAAATGATCCTGAGTTCTGTAATGTTCTAGAAGCACCTGCATTAAATCCTGCAGAATATCCTTTCTGATAATCTGTTACTATACCATTTGTTTCATGTGCATTCATTGTTGCAGATGGGTCTGGATTGGATATTGATTTTATTTCATAAGGTAAGTTATCCTGTAATAATTTACTCATATCCGTCTCATTTCTAGTTACATCATAAAATACAGCTAACTCATATTTTCCAGAATTAAGAAGTTCAAAAGTAACTCCTTTTGTAACAATGGTATTTAACGGTCCTATCATTTGAATTCTACCACTATTAATTAATGTGAAATCAGTTCCCCCTAGTTGGCGATAGGCTAAGGTAAAAGTTGCATATATATAATTTTCATTACTAAATTTCGCGGTTGCTCTACCAGTTAATTCAATACGGTTAGGTCCTGCTCGTAAAAACGTATCTATTGAAAATACCATGGGGTAAGTAAGTTTTTTACGAATTTTAAAATCATCAATGTAAAGTTCTGGAGCTATATTACGATTCAATTTAGCAGGAGTAATTATTGTAAAAACGACCTTCCACTGGTTATCTTTTTGTTCTAAAGATATGCCGTCTAATGGTACATCAATAGTATTCCATGAACCAGTCACCATAGGTGTAGGGGTTATTAATGGTTGTACTTCATCTTCTAAATAATAATCGACAATTCTAGTATTAAATCTCGTACTCTGGAAATTAACATAAGTCCTTCTACTGATATCGGCTCCAAATGCAGGAATATCACCATAAGTCGGATGAGAAAGTAAAACTTCAATTGAATCACCATACGCTAGGTTTTGAGCAACATATGAATATGTCAACAAAGCCTCTGATGGATTTAAACCCACGATATTAAAATTAACAGGTAATGAAAATGTATATTGATGCTCATATATATTCGAATATTGTGTTGTTGCAAAAATAGAACCGATATCACGAAATACCTGCATCTCATTTTTTGATATTATTTGTTGAATTGAACCATTTCCACTAGTCATAAATTGATCTAAGGCAATAGCAGTTTCAAAACCATTATCTATAAATGCTTCATCGTAAATAATATCTGGATATGTAGCGAATCTATTGTCTTGATACACAGATTTATCCAATACGTAGGAATAATCACCCAGTCTATAGTAATTAGATGCATCACGATTCATGAAACCTGGCTGACTAATTCCATGAAGTATAAAATAATTTAGAATTAATTCTTTATTTGGATTATTTTTATAGAAATCAATTCTATCAATAAATGAAAATTTAACTGTTTCGTCGATAAATAATGGATATGTATTATATGGTGTATTTGCGGGAATTACTAGTTCTCCAATAATTCCATTTGATCCACCTACAGTAGATGTTTTTACAGTCAATGTTATATCAACATCAGATGGATTTTTTGCTGCAATATACATTTTATTTAATTCATCATTCTCAACTCCTGACAATTCAAAAGCTTGAAGTGAACCAAATTTACCAACAAATCCAACTGAATTTAAATTAAGAATCCTTGAATCTCCATTAAATGACCCTAGATAGAATGCAGATTCTTGTGTAATATACAAATCTAATTGTAATCCTTGGTTTAAGACAATTAACGTTGATGGTAAAGAAGGATCGAATTCAAAGTAATCAACATCAATATCAAATTCATAAAGTAAATTAATTGAACCTACTCCATCAGTGGAATATGAATGTACACTTACATATGGTCGATACTCAGATTTAGTCACATTCGGATTAATATGTAATTTGATAAAATAATAATTAGCACCACTACCCAGAGCAATTCCCATTTCAGTCTTACTTACAGTAGGTTCTGGCTTAATATCTAGTGCAAATGCATAAGTCTCTTTTTCCCAAAAACTTGAATAAACACCATTATCCATCTGATTTAATCCAGTATATAATAACATAGAATCCATTGTTGTATATTGAATATCACTATTAACGAAAGGTCTTTCTAATGAATCGCTATACTCAAATGAATTGTCTAATAAGGGTAAGTTTGCTGGAGTATAATCTGCATAAAAGTTACCATCGTCAAATTTAGTGGAAATATATAATTGTGAATTATCAACCATATATGTACCTATATAATCATCTGTTGCAGATACATGAAATTCATTCTGATCATAAATAATTTCACTTCCTAATCTTGCATAATCATGTGCGAATTTTACATTTTCATTAATTGTTCTGGGAGAATCATGTACTCTTGACGATATAAAAGTATTTAACAAAATGAAATAAATGTCGCTAATTGGTTGGGATTCTATTGAAAATGTATTGATTGTAATATCCACTTCGACAGTAAATCTTCCATAAAATCCGACAAGATGAGATATATCAATTTCAGGAGAAATATATAATGGATAAAAATGATATAATGAATTCCATTCTGTGATTGCACTTTCATCGGAGATATACGGATTGGCAGATGTCAAAAAGTGTATTCTATATTGAATTGATGTATTACCATCAAAAGGATTAATTGATGAGAAAGCAGCATCATGTCGAAGATAGAGATTATTTTTTACTGGTATTTTTACGAGTTGACCTGCCATATTTAAGGCTTCATCACCAGTTAAATCATGGTCACCATATTGAGATTGATCATAAATTTTAATAGAACGTGCATTTTTATTAAAACTAGATGCATATAATGTTGATCCCATTACATTAATAGGCTTATCACCTAATATTGTGTTTTGATGATTTCTATCAGTTAGTGCGAGATCCATACCAAATTCACGATCTCCTGTTAAAGAGTATAATAATTTGGTGTATAGTTTAATTGATTCGTAGTTATTATTGTATTCTAAACGTATTGTAATTGAATTTGGCTTCGCTACGTTTGACGACATTGTAGAATAAAATGGTATTCGATATCCAGCAAATTTGGCAGATACATCAATAATTTGATCTCCAGTAGATACTGTTGAATATATTTCATGACCATTCTCTGTTAAAAATGTAATAAAACCTCCCTTGGTGTTAAGGAATAATGGATTATCAGTAGACCATGCATCTAGGTTAAAATCATATGTCGCATATGTTGAATTTACTGTAGCATAACTTGATTTTTTAATAAAACTCCCAGTCCAAAGGCTTAGATCATTATTACCACCAAACTGTTGATCAATGAAATAGTAATTTTCTTCTATTACTTGAGGTGCTGATTGTGAAGGAAAATTAAATAACAACAGTAATGTGATTAGTAATACTAAAATATGTATTCTTGCTTTTCTTTTTATATTTCTTGTTTTCATATGGTTTTGTAATAGACTAACCATTTCTAAGCCTCCATTTGAATTGAAAGATAACTTGTACATGAGTTACCATTCGCATCTACAGCAGTGATAAAAATATCAATATAACTATTAGGTAGTACTGGTGATGTAGATGCATAATACATACCAGTAGAAGAATCATATACCATTACAATATTGGTAAATATGGATGAATTAATTGAATATGATAGCATAATTGACACAACTAAGGAACCTGAATCTAAAATATCAGCAATAATTGTAATTGATGAATTTCTAATAAGATCACCGAGGATATCACCAGATTTGATTGCAAGCCATGATATAGTTGCATTTTGAGATATTGGATGGAAACTTTCCAAACCGATTGAAAAATTACCATTGTTAATATAATTTACAACACTATAAGATATATTTTCAATAGAACTTGAAACTTGGGTAAATACCAAATATGATCCATTGATCGTTGAATTAACAATAGAACTATCAGATATAGAGCTAGTTGTTCCTGATTGAATTACATTATTGACGGTAATTGTTTCTGTAACAATATAAGCCATTTTGTAATATAAATTGGAAATATTATATCCAGAGAGTTTTGTGATAAACGATGTGCTGTTTGTAATATAAATATTTGACCATTGTAGGGTAGACACATTCTGAAGATTAGTAATTACAGTAGGGTTAGTAAATTTGTTTTTAAAATTAATTAATGTTGAATTTTTATCAATAAGAATTGAGCCAACTTCTACTTTATTCCCATTTACATTATAAGTACCTTCTTCAAATACTGAATAATAAACTGCAGTTACATTTATACTATTAGACATGTTATATGCAAGTTGTTGTAACCAAAATCCAAATTTAGAAACACTATTGATTATTGGGTATTGGGCATCTAAAGTATTTGTTCGATTAATTCCACTAGTTGAAACAAATACAACAGGATTATTGTAATTATTATTAAATGGAATGAAGACTGGATTGTACCCTACATTTATTTCACCTACTTCTCCTAATGTCGACTGTTGTATATTCATAGTTATTCTTGGAGGAGTTGTATCTTTTGTCATATAAGAAGAACTTATCTCTGCTTGATTGCCTTGATGATCGAATGCCTTAATAATGAATTGAACATAATCATTATTATTTGTTTTTGGAATAGTAACATTAAATCGATTAAAACCAATATAGGATGAGTTATAAGATACATATGGTTTATTATTTATTGAAATTAATAAAGTAACATTCTTTATACCTGAATCTAAATCAGATGTTCTTACAATAACAGTTGTGTCCTCTGAATCGTAACCTTGAATTTCATCGATTGATTGTTGTAATAATGTTAAAGACGGTGCGATACCATCCCTTACAAAAAATTCATTGTTACCAATAATGAATGGACTTGGTACTAC
Source organism: Candidatus Heimdallarchaeota archaeon (assembly GCA_029882335.1). GTDB lineage: Archaea > Asgardarchaeota > Heimdallarchaeia > Heimdallarchaeales > Kariarchaeaceae > JAOUKW01. Next base: position 5,446 of record JAOUKW010000238.1, read on the forward strand.
TTCTGTTGAATTTTCATTACTATAGACAAATACCTTCCAATGATATTTAACATGTGTTTTATATGGGAGAGGTAGAATTCTAACTTGAGACATATAATTATATGAATCATTTACCTCATTAATTTGAGAATATGGTAATAAATAAGTCGTTCCATTATCAAGACTGTATTCAAAAACAACATCATGTATCTGGTTCCCACCCCATCCGAGGTTACTTGAAATCCATGTTTCTATCTCAATATCATTTGAGTTTATCTCAGATCCAGGATTATTTATTACAATTTCAGGTGATAATGTATTTTTAATGATATATGAAAAGGTTGTTAATCTTGAATTACCAGCAGCATCAGTCATCCAAAGGGTCACCCTATAATTATTATAATTATTATTCTCATAAAATGGTCGACGTGGAATAATATTATATAACGAGAATAATGATGTAGATAAATTATATGCTTCTTGTGTTAACACACACTCATCAGGATAATCATTATATGAGGTATTAGAAAGGAAATAAGAGCAACCTGAATTTATATCAAATGTAATTTTAAGATATTCATTTGTTTTTGAAAGTGGCCCAGCAATTGTTCCAGTAATTGGATCTATGCGTCTACCATCAGAATTAGAATAGATGTATATAGTTCCATTAGGCATTACTGGATATGGTGAGATATCATTGATTAAAACAAATAGGTCAAGAGGTCCTGCATTATTCGGTTCAGAAATAATGACATCTCCAAAAATCGGCGATTGATAGTCAATAGTAATCGAAAAGTTACCATTAATTACCACAATCTGATTTGATCTGTCTTTAGTGGTGATGACATAATTTATTGTTGCCCCCATCGGCATTGTTTCAAATATGAATGTTCCATTATAATACCAAGCACTACTACTATAGTAGAAATTATACCAGGAATCATTTAAAAGGAGAAGTGGATCTATTACTTGATATTTGAATTCAATTTCGAGAAATTCACAGATCATACCATCA
>JAOUKW010000239.1 GCA_029882335.1 Candidatus Heimdallarchaeota archaeon
TTCACCTTCAACTAATTTTATTTTAGATTCTATATTTGATATATTATTGTTTAGCTCTTTTATTTCCCCTTCTAGTTGATTATTTTTTGAATTATTTACATCCACTTCAGGCTGTAATTTTTCTATTAATTTTGTATCATCAGTGATATCAGTTTGTAATTTAGAAGTATTGTAATCTAATTCTTTAATGTCTTTTTGAAATTTATCAAAATCTTTGTTTATATCATCTTCACGATTGACTTCGTTTTTATACTCATCCTCTAAGATTTTTGCTTTTTCTTTCACAGTTTTATACTGGTCATTTACTGAATCAATTAACTTGTTAATTGTATTCAACATGTCTTTTATACCATCATCTACCTTATTCATATAACTCACCTATACATCCATCTTACTCAGTACAGTAAATATACCATTACTCTCATCAAATTCAACTTTGCCAAGAGCTACAAAATCTTTCAACGTTTGTTTAACAACATCTCTACCCACACCAGATGTCATTACTAACTGATCAAAATTCTTTATTCCAGGTTGGTTAACTACTTTAATTACATCATATCTTGGATCTTTAATATAACCCTCTTTAAGAAATATTTGTAATATTTTATACTGGTTATCTGCAGACATAGTAAAATCTTCCAATTCACTTGTTTCAGATTCAATTTGTGATTTCATATCAATCAGATGTTTTTCAGAATTTTCTATTTTCAAAGTAATATCTTTGATATTCGATTTTAGGGTATCTAATTCAGAAGATTTTTCTTTGAATTTAGTGTTTAATTCATCTACCTTTGCATTTAATTGAGATTTATCTGCTTCATTCTTAGAAATTTGCGATGTTAACTTTTCTTTTTCTTTCTCCAAGCCATCTTTTTCTCTTCTTGCATCTTCAAATTCCTGTTTTAATTTCAAATACTCATTATGTTTTGATTGATAGATTTCTTTTTCAGCATTAACTTTTTTTTCTAATGTTTGCATGGATAATTCTGCTGAAATAACTTCTTGCTCCAAGGAACTAAGTTTTGATTTAATATTGGATAAGTTTTTTTCGCTATTATTTACTAGAGAGTCAATATCAATTTTTAATCTGTTGTAATTATCTTTCAGAAAATTACCTCCATTAATACTAATATTTTAATTCAAAAAATAAAACTATTACCTTTAATGAATATTTAATTAATCAATATCAGACTTTTTTAATCATATAAATTTGAAATTCAGAAAATATCATATCGGCGATGAAATTTATCATTTATAGTATGATTCAGTACTATTATCAAAAAAATTACATAATTAAGTTGATATCTTTATTAAATTAATCTACTTGGAAATACATTATTAATAAATAGCTAATTTTTAACTTAAATATATGAATCAACATATTGATGTAGGAAATAACTCATATTATGGCTTAAATTAAAAATATATGGATGTCAATGTAGGAAATAATTTGTTACATTAATATTAACCGCAAAATAATTAAATTTTGATTAACAAAAATCAATGTATATTAATTAAAACGTATCAACCATGCGAATATTATTAAAAACCATAATAAAATATCGATTCATCTGATATTTAAATTTAATTTGAACTGTGTATCAGTCAAACCAAGTGATTACTATGAAAATGAAACATAGCCTTACATTAACATTATTTTTATTAACTTTGTTATTTTCAAATCAAGTTGTTTTAGCAAATAATCTAGGACAAAATACAGAAAACTTAATACAATATCAACAGGAACAAAGTCATTATTACAATTACAATGAAAAGTTAATTCAGGTAATTTATAGTGAATATGATCCATTGTCTAAAAATACTGCAAATTCAATTATTAACTCAATAGGTCAACTTACACCAAATATTGAGGGAAATATTGTAAACGGGTATAATGATTTGCAAGATGTTGTTAAAAATACCGAATTTAAAATAAATGTGTATGTATATCCAAGTACCTTCGAAGGAATCGTTTTGGATAACACGAATACATTATTATTGTGGACTGATATGTCTATCTTACTTCAACAAAATTCAGATGTTCATCATGTTTTTGTGACCGGTAATACCAATGAATTATTGAAATATTCACTATCAAAGGTATATGGCAGTGGTGATGAAAAAGTAGATGCCAAATCATTATTCATGTACGCGTTATGGACAGTATCAGATATATTAAACAATAATTATGCAGCTAAATATCTATCACTGGGTGAAGATATAAAAAGAGCTTCATTAAAGTATTTTGCAGATAATTTTAATGATTTTATTTCACGTCAGATAAATCCTCAAGATCCTATGGGAGTAGAAAATCCAGCTACTATACAATCTAGAATTGACCGATTTTTTGATGAAAATCCAGCATCAGTAACAAAAATTGTACCTGAAGGTTATTATTTTGATGAAGAATTGAAAAGAGATGTAAGTACAGATACAAATCAAATAAGAACCGATGGATATGGGCTGGATATATTTCCAATAGAATCGGCATCAGTGAGTGATTTTATTTTACAATTATTACCTCTTGATAGTGGATTACGAGGCCCAGTTGGTGGAATTGTCGATGCTTTATTGAAACTCTTATTCGATGAATTAGGAGGCGCACTTGGTTTATCTGGAGATACAGTAGATCAAATTGTTCAATCTTTTCTCCAAATTCCCGATTTTATTGGTGCCATTAGTGATGGTGATTCAACTCGAATAAAAGAGTTTATCAATAATATTTTACCTATGTTACCAATTCCTCAAGATTTAACTAAATACATAGATCTATTAATTGATGGATTATTTTTACTCAGAGGTAGTCAAACAGATATCACCAATTTTATTTCCAATGCTATCGTTACCATTACTCCTAATGTGACTTTGGGATCATTCCAATTATCAGATATTTTGAATGGATTATTCACCCTAGGCAGTTCTGTCTTTGATAAAATTAATAATGGTGGGAATATAATGGATATAATTGTTAATGTATTTAACGAGGTAATAATAAGTAATTTAACTCAATCAGTATTTTCAAATTCCACTATTTTTGGATTAACTCCATCTGAAATTTTAAGTCTAGGATCGAAAATTACAACTACTATTGGAATGGTAATTAACTTAATTAATACTCAGTCAATTGTTGGACTTGTCCAGGAATATGGACCTACATTATTAAATGTCGTTTTTTCAGAACTTGGTATATCTACAGTAAATAGTGAAATCATCATGTTAGGTGTATCTGCTATATTAACTGCAGCTGGGGTGATACAAGATACTACTATTGAAGATGTATTGATTGAATTAGTTTCAAAAATTTCAACCGCAAGCAATAATACCATCGTGGAGCAAATTGGCAAAGTAGTTCAAGCAATAGGTAATGCAACTGAAAGTGAAATTACTGATATTGCATCTTTTAAAAATAATGTAATCGATCCGCTATTAAATGCATTAGATCTAAACGCGGATTTTGAAAACGCAATTAAGGACATAGCAACCCTAGCTGTAGCAATATCCAATGCAGAATTAAACTTGGACAATACAACAACAATTGTTACATTAACTGCCAATTTATTAAAAGGAGTAGGTGTGTTAAATAATCAACATGTTGATGTTATTTCTAAAGTCATTAATTACATCGGATATATTGTCAATTATATTGAACATCCAACTAATTTCCTTAATTTGTTGGGATTAGAAACAGATGCACCTCAAAATCTACAAGAAGCTATACCTAAATTAATTAAAACCATTGGTAATTTTGTCAAATCAAATCTAATTAATGATTCATCATCTGAAGCTAATGATATAATTAATCATATCAGTGAAGGAGTTGCTCTAATAGTACAATTAATCAGTGAATTTCAAGGGAATTCCCTTAAAGGAATATTATTAACATTATTACAAGGTGCAACTTATACAATTTCACAATTTACAGACATAAATATAACTGCCTACGTCGAACTTGCTAAAGCAGTATTTGGCCAAATTGTTGGTTTATTTGATACTCCACCTACCTTAGAAGAAACTCTTGCCATTGTATCATCATTAGTTCCTGAATCAATACTTCCTGCTTCAGATCTTAATACCATTGTAAGTTTGGTTCTCACACTCAGAGATGTATTTACTAATGGATTCAGTACAATATTTGCCCAATTAACAGAATGGCTGATTGGCTTAGCAACTGATTTAATTACTAGTTTATCTTCCGAAATTGGTGGTCTACTAGGTAATGCAGCAACTACGTTATTTGAAATCAATTTACCACTAAGTATAGGACCGTTTAGTTTATTTACAATTGAATTATCTTTAGGTATTTCACCAGGTTTTGAATTTAACACTGAAAAATTCTCCCAAATGATTGTTGATCTTGTATTTAAGGGAACAACCGTATTTAATGGAAATATGAGTCCATTTGAAGTGTTTAAAGAAATATTATCATTTTTCTCAATTGTTCCTGAATTTGAAGCTAGACTTGAAATCAAAGATTTTGGTTCTGGAGAAAATAGTTTTCTATCATTCATGCTCGAGTCGTTAGGAGTTCAACTTTCATTCTCTGGTTATGGATTCTTCAAGTTATTACTATTCAAATTTCAAAATGGCTCATTCAATTTTGATAATTTCTTTAATGTTATTGAATGGGGATTTGGATTTACAATAACTATCAGTAGAACATTTACCTTGCTAGATTTCATAACAGGAGGCGCAGGAGGTAGTTTAAATGCAATTGGTGCTTATATTGGTTTAGATGCAATTAGTATAACCATTGCATTCACATTAGGATTGGATGTAGTAAAACGGGCAGCAACGGCAAATCAACCCGAAACTGGAAGTCTTACAATAACGGTAGGTATCAGTTTTACGGTTTCTTTAGGTATTGACATTGTTATTGCTCGGTTAGTATTAACAGGGACATTGGCTATCGTTCTTACTTTACTTCAAGATTTGGTTGCACCTGCACCACTTAGAGTATTTATCTCAATCCAACTAATTATTACTGTTACCATTGGTTTTCTATTCTGGGATTGGAATTTCGATTTCAGATGGTCACCAGATGGATATGAACCACCTTTGGGTAAGGAATTAACAGCTTCAAGTCCAGAACAAGCAGTACAAGAAGGGGCGATTGGAGGAGATACAGATGGAGATGGTCTTTCTGATGAGTATGAAAGAAGCGTTCCTGGTTTGAATATATACTCTGTAGATTCAGACGGAGATCAACTAAGTGATAAATTTGAAACTCAAACACTTGGGACCAGTCCAACAAGCTGGGACACCGATCAAGATGGTTTAGGTGATTTTCAAGAATATACTTTAAAAACAGATCCATTGAAACCAGATACCGATTTTGATACATTAAATGATTATGAAGAACTAGTTATTTTAGGGACCAGTCCATTTTCTATGGATACCGACCAAGATGGATTAGATGATTCTTACGAGGTAAATCATAGTTGGAATATGACTGGTATTACTGCATCTGTATCTAATATTAATATTGGAGGTTCATACTATAACGATCGTACAGATCCACTCAATCCAGATACTGATGGAGATGGACTACTTGATGGTGAAGAAGGACCCCGAGGGATTTATTATGGGCCTGAATTATATTCTACTGATCCGGGAATGTATGGATATGTTCCTGATGATCCATTAATATTTAATGGTGGATATACTCATCCATTAGATAATGATACTGATGATGATTCTTATTATCAATTATATGATGGTACAATGGCACCTGGTCAAAATATGTTTTTAATGGACATGAGTGATTATAGAGAAATTCATGGAATCGAAGTCATATTCATAGATTCAGTAACTGGAGAACCACTACCACCATCAATTGTAAGAACAAATCCAACCAATCCAGATACTGATTTAGATACTGGAATTACACCAGCTGAAAGACAAAATCCAGATTCTGGATTATTTATTAATTCCGATGGATATGAATTATCTCGGAATCCACCAACTGATCCGTTAGATGCAGATGCTGATGATGATGGTTTAATTGATGGATTAGAAGGTATGTTACGACCTGATTCACGTCATACTGATCCTAATAATGGAGATACAGATGGTGATAATCTAGGTGATCTTCAAGAAACACAACTCGGTACAGATCCAAGAAATGTAGATACGGATAATGATGGAGTTACAGATGGAGATGAATTCTTCATCTATCATACCAATCCATTCTTAAAGGATACCGATTCAGATGGACTAGAAGATGGAGAAGAATTATTTATTTACCATTCCAATCCATTTTTGAGAGATTCTGATAATGATGGTCTTACTGATTATCGAGAAGTATGGGTTTATTTTTCAAAACCTGTAGATGAAGATAGTGATAACGATGGTATTTCTGATTATGACGAAATAAACATTTACTATACAGATCCATTTGATGTGGATACTGATGATGAT
>JAOUKW010000240.1 GCA_029882335.1 Candidatus Heimdallarchaeota archaeon
GTACTGGGAGGTCTTGGTCAGGATCAGGAATTATTTGCGTCAATACTTCGCAATATTTGTGGTGATCATGTTTTGGATACCAAGAGACGTGGATATCCAAGCACCAGAGAGTCAAATCTCATTTACAATGATGTTACACAGGAAATTATCGATGTTATGTTTGATTCGGTAAAAAATCATGTTCCACTTCATGAGGAATATTTACAGACAATGGCTGGGTTATTTGGAACTAGTGTTCTCAATGGTGAGGATTATAGCGCTCCTCCGCCATTTCAAGCAAAAACAGAGTTTACGTGGCAAGAAGCAAAAGAGATAATTATCACTAATTACACGGAATTTGATCCTGAAATCGGTAATATAGTTTCCTTTATGTTTAACAATCATAGGATTGATTCTCTACCTAGGAAGACAAAAGCAAGTGGTGCCTTTTGTACTCCCTTTTATAAGGGTAAATCTGCTTTTATTTTACAATCTTATTCAAAAACAATTTCTGATGTGTCAACAACTGCACACGAATTGGGTCATGCAATTCAAGATTATTTAATGCATGAAGAGCAAACAATGTATAATACATTCATACCAAACGTACTTGCAGAGGCAGCAGGTGAATTTTGTAGTATTTTATTTGCCAAGACTCTATTAAGTTCATTGGATGGTGAGGAAGATAAGAAAGCAATTCGTTATGGGTTACTCCAAAATTTGTTTATTACCATCTTTGAGGTAGGATCACGTTATATATTTGAGAATAAATTATACGATGCAATAGAGAAGGGGCTATATCTCAATGGTGAAAGAATAACTGAATTACTTTGGGAAGCGAGAGGAGAATACTACGGAAAATCATTAAATTGGATGCCAGAACAGGCATATCATTGGTGCTGGAAATCACATTATTATATTGCAGGTTACCGATTTTATAATTATCCATATGTATTTTCAGAATTACTAGCTATTGCTCTGTATAACCTCTATGCTCGTGATGGTAAAGAATTTGTTCCCAAATTTAAGGCGTTTTTAGCAGCAGGTTCATCAAAATCTCCGTATGATATTTTAATCAAGTTAGGTATAGATATCACGTCCAAGGAATTTTGGGATGGGGGTTTTAATTTATTGTCAGAGATGTTAAAAGAATTTAAAGACTCATTATAACAAAAAAAATTAAATTTAGATAGATATCATTTTGAATATTTGCATGTGTTATGTTATATTTGGTTTAGGGGGTGTGTGTTTGGGATTATCTGGTTTTGATGAACTTTTTCTTAGAACTGAACAAAAAGTACACTACTAAAAGTATAGTACTAAAGATACATTTATATATTCGCTATGAGTAGTATATTATAGAGCAACAACATTGCTCCTACATACAAAAGAGGTAAATAAAATGAGTTTAGTAAGATTTAACAACAGTCCCATGAGGGAATTTGCACGACTAATTGAAAACAGTAACTACATGCCTGTAGATCTACTCGAAAGCGAAGATGAATACATTGTAAAGGCTGAAGTTCCTGGTTATTCCAGTGAGGATGTCTCAGTTGAGTTAACTCCTGAGGCTTTAATTATCCGAGCAGGTGTTGAAAAAGAGTCAACCAGTGAAAATGAAGATCAAGACACTGGATACAAATACCTACACCGAGAATTATATCAAGAATCTTTAACCAGAAAGGTAAAATTCAGAACATTGGTTGACACAAAAAATGCTACTTCAAAATTAGAGAATGGAATATTAACCATTAATCTACCAAAATCTGAAGATGCAAAACCTGTAAAATTAACAATCAGTTAATCTTAATCAATAAAGAATTGTTATAAATAGTGATTGAAAAATTTAATTCAAATATAATATTTAAATTGAGATTATTATATCAATCTTGGCAGATTGTAGAACATTATATAGATGCCTTATACACATTCCTATTATGTTCTCCTTCTCCAAGATCTTTTTCATTATTTACTGGCTGATAACCGAGTGTCCAGAGAACAATATTTGCATAGTTCATCCAGTCTCCCTTTGTAAAATGAATTCTGAATGAATTATTAACCTTGCTATTATATAACTTCACAAAATCTTTATTTCCAACATGGGGGCTTGCAAAATTATACATATGAATTTTTAAGTTGTTAATATTATTAACTAAATCCAATGCACATATGGTTGCTAATGCTCCTCCAAGACTATGACCAGTGATAATTATTTCGTCATACTCTTCTAGTTTTAATTCATTTAATATATTATCTATTTGTGATTTAACTGACATATATGAATTATAAAATCCATTGTGGACTTTTATATTACTAGCTTGAGATATCGAGAGGTCATTTTCAATATCTATTTTCTTAACATTAATGTCTGTTAAAAAATCTTTAGAAGAGGCTACAGTGCTCCTAAATAATGTGATAAATGGATCTATTATGTTCTGGACTTCTGTAATTATCAGCTCATACGTTTTAGAGAATAGGTCTATAATACCATTTACATTGAGATTTTCTAAATCATCATTCAATTTTGTATCATTATCGTTCGCATAGGTATTCAAATCATTCATATGAGGAAAGTCACTACCTCTAAATGCGATTATCAATTTTTTAGGCTTACTCACGATATATCCTAGTGTTCCGGTATTGTCGTCCTTTACTATTTTAAAATAATTGAATTCATTATTCTCAAATTCAACTTTGGCATCTTGTTCATCAAAATAAGCAATTACTGAACTGTCAACTGCTATTTTTGCTATTTCATGATTATAACTCATAAATTCACTTCCTCATTTCTTGACAACTATCAAATCATTCAGTTTTACACTAAACATTGGCAAATCTATAATTTTAGAATTGTATTTCCTTCTACATATAAGAAAAGAATTTCTGATTCAAATGAATTCAACTTATTATCAAAAATAATTCTTAATTGATCGCCATTGATTACCATTAATACGGTCATTATAAAAATATTATCAAATATAGAAAAATTGATATTAATTTTACCTACAAAAAAGATGCTAACCTTTTTTATGCAAATATTAATGTTATTTGTTTACATTAGTTTCATCAATATGGGGAATTGAGGTTAAAAACCAAGAAATCAAACATAAAATAACTACACAAATAGAAACAACTGTAAATATGGTTAATATTGAAGCAAATTGGACAATAAACCCTGTCAATAGATATGCAATTGGTGCACTCATTAATGCAATTGTAGATCTAATTGCAAATACTCTTCCTTGCATATCTAATGGGACTACTGATTGCCAAATTAACGAACTATGGACGTTAACTAGTGCTACTGCTATTCCAAATAAAGCTGCTGCTAAATAAAATATGTGGAGATTAAGTAAATAAATAGATAGTGGAATGAGTAATAATGCAATAGATTGTACTATGAAACCAATTCCAATACCAGAAGTAAATTTCTTAAATAAAGGTACTGTATTTATTATTATTGCAGCAAGTATGATACCTCCCTGGAAGAAAATCAGTGTTATTGCCAAAATCATCTCATTCTCATTGAATAAATCTTCATCAGCTACCACTAATGGATAAAGCACAATCAATGGACCTTGTATGAAATTTAATAGGTTAAAAGTTATTAAAAGAGGTAGTAATCCTGTTTTAGTTTTTACAAATGAAAATCCTTCTTTAAATTCGATCATGAAGGGAACCTTTACTTTATCCTTTTCTCTAACTAATGGTATATCTACAAAAAATAGAACTACAACTGCAATAATGAATGTTACACCATCTATCATTAGAATTCCCTCAATATTTTCTATTCCAAATATTCCAATTAATACTGCGGATAATAATGGAGATAACAAGCCGATTAATCCCTCGAATAGAAATTTTAAACTATTAATTCCTTTTAGTTTTTCTTCTGGAACCATAGATGCTACTATTACGCGAACAGTGGGTTCATGAAGGCCTTGAAATAATCCTTTAAATCCCAAGATTATGAGGATGTATATCATATTTTCATAATTAAAGATGAAAAGGATAATTAAAATTACCGTGAATACTGCTTCCAATAAATCAGTTACAATTATAAGTAATTTTCTTGAATAACGATCTATTATCACGCCTGAAAACAAAGTAGCAATAGATTGTATTCCCAGTGTCATAAAAGATGCAAGTGCCAGCATAAGTGCACTTCCAGTAGTAATAGTAATCCACCAGATAATCGCAAAATTTGTGATGGAAGATCCAAGCAGAGAGACCAGTTGTCCCAATAGTATAAATTTAAAATCAGTATAGGTGTGATCTGTTCGTTTCTTTTCATTATTCATGATTGAATTCATTTATCATCAATCCTTGATATATCATGAGGAGATAATTATTTAAATTTATTGAATAAAGAGAATTCCTCTATATTTCTAGTACATACTTATTATAACAAATTTCCACATTTAATTACAGTTATAGTGGGTAATTCAAATATAATATTTGAATATTGTTGGATTAAGATCATTTCTATGGTAATCATTCATTATTATTTTTAATAATCTTATTCACAGACCCAATACTACAAATATCATTCGAGTTTTGAATATGAATCTTATTAAATAATATTGCAATATGATATTTAGTAAAAATAATATTATATTATTTTTGAGGTGGAAAAAAATTACTAGCAAGAAACCCAAAGAAATTCCTAAATGGAAGATGTTTAAGTATTTCATCCTATACATACCTGGATCGATTAAATTTTTCATTGTTACAAAAATTTTCAGAATAAAATTAATTGAGAATATATCTGTATTCGAGGCAAAAGAGAAGATGGATAAAGGAGAATTAGTTATCCTTGATATAAGATTACAGGAAAGTAGAGAAAGTGGTTATATCGAGGGATCCATTCATATAGAAGCCAATACTATAAAAAAGAATTTGGACTTACTTCCAAAAGACAAGATAATTGCTGTTATGTGTTGGGGTGGTGGACTTTCTAGGACGGTTACACGTGGTTTAATTAAGAGAGGTTTCAACAATACTCGTAATCTTGAAGGTGGAATGGTTGAATGGGGAAATAAAATTGATGAGGAGATGTTAAAATGTATTTGGTAAGTCTAAATACTGATTAAATTCATTTTTTGATGCTTTTTGTAAATCTGTAAGTAAATTATTCGCAAGTAATTTTTCTGCAAAATCACATTCCAATGTATTCAAATTTATTTTATTGACTGTGATTGGTCAATATGGATTATTATAATAAACTAGATAAATTACAGACAAATACTCTACTGGCAAAAAATTAGATTACCTCTTGATGGAATGTGGTTTTTTTCTGTATAACAAGAAATTGGGATGGACAAAACTGGTAAATGTAGTCGTGTATATAAATTCAACCTTGACTAATCTCATTTACTATTTAATGTCGTTTTAATCCAAATTTTATTATCCTGATCTATTTTACTTCAGATAAAATTTTACAATTCAACCATCAATTGTTTCAAAATAATTTATCTCATATTGATTTATCATTTATAAAAATATATTTTTATGTAGTTTGATGATATTTACATGTTATGGGATTTAAAAAAATAGGCAAGTCATTGTCGTTTGAAGGTGTATTTTTATTTCTAGTTGCTCTATATTTAATTGGAAATAGTTTTTTACTAAGCACTAACTATAATGATACAAATTACTGGCCTTCAACTTTGGGAGAGATTACAAATACTGACATTAATCAATATTTCAAATATCGACTTACCGTAGATTATGAATTTGAACATCAAGGTGAAAAATATACAAATCGTTATATTTTTAGGAATATTGACTCTAAAGAAGATGTAGATAAATTACTCAATAGTATTAGAGCTGGAGATGATAAGATTGAGGTGTTTTATAATCCTGAAAATCCTAATTATAGCGTTCTTGAAAAAAATTCTGATTCAAATAACTTACAAGCAAGGGAAAATTTGTTTACTGCAATTTTCTTTTTTATTTTATTTTTCATTGATGTCTATTTAAATAAAAACCCAAATTCTGATAATAAAGAAGTTAATGAAGAAGAAATTGTGAAAGAAGAGCATATTTCTGAAGAATGAGTATCATAAACAATATTTCAACCAAATCCTATTTATTTTTCAGTAATCATTCTTAATTTTATTCAATTCCAATATATTGACTAAATCCTATTCCAAATCCATTTTCTTCCAAACACAGTTGTATCATCATTTACAGTGATTTCTGGCTGTATTTCTAAATTACGATTTATGATTTCTAAGTTCTGATTTAATTTGTCATATTTTTGATTGTTGAATGCGTATCTGAGCTTTTTATTGGGTAGAAAGACTGTGATTATAATGGTTCCCACTTCATTTCCATAATCTATCGCTGATTGAACTCCGTCCATTACCATATCCAATATACCAGTTGTAGATCTTGAAGTTTGTTTTAATTCAA
>JAOUKW010000630.1 GCA_029882335.1 Candidatus Heimdallarchaeota archaeon
GCCTTCCTATCATATTCTGCATTTATCGTACCATATGCTATTGGTTTGGCAGGATTAAGCCTGAACATGAAAGGTTCTGACATTTCTGATAGAAACCGATGGTTGATTGACTTTTTTATGATAGTTGGATGGGTATTAACAACGTTATTCCTTGTTGCTGGTTCTATTTGGGCATATGAAGTTGATTGGGGTGGTTATTGGCAGTGGGATCCTGTTCAAGTGAGTTCCATTGTGTTGTGGTTAATGGCTACCTTATATTTCCATATAAAACCAATGATGGGAAAGGAATATTCCATACATTTTTTTTCTGCTGCATTAGGTTGGGTAGGTGTAACATTTGCCGCATTCATTGTGAGAGGTGGATTAATTGAAGGGCCTCATCAATACATCGGTACAGCACAATTCATTGTTTTTGGACTGTTATTATTAGGTACTGTAGTTGCTTTAGCATTTGCTTCTATGAAATCAGATTTTGAAATTATTCCAGATTGGTTTTTTTCTCCTTCTATGGTCAAAAATAAAAAGAGTTTATATACAATATGGATATTGGTAACTGCAATAATTTTTAATGTTACATGTATTACTTTGCAAATAATTTATGCTCAAATGGGTACAATACTTACGAATTTAAGCCCCCTATATGGAACTATGAATGGTATTTTTCTACTAGCGATCGCTTTTATTTTAATTTTATATGAAAGTGATGTTTTGGGAATTTCAAAACAGAAATTTACATATTTCATTATTGGATCTTTCTTAATTTCGTTGATTTGGGCATTAATATCAATTAGTAATTACAATAGAATTGGATTTATATTTTTTATCCTTTTTAGTACCTGTTTTTTTACTCAACTTCTTAACCTAATGAGTCCTATAATTATAAAAGCCAATTCCAAAAACACATATCTTAGGCTTATGCATTTTGTCATATTATTTACATTATTGATGTATGCATCGACCGATCCCAATACTGAAAGTGTAGAAGTTGACATCACTATGAACCAGTCATTAGTAATTGATAGTTTTGACGCAATTGTTTCATTAAAAGAGGTAAATAACGGTACCTATGCCACAGTAATACTTGAAATTACAAATTTAAAGGGTAACAATCCCAATGAAGTTTTGCTTCAGCAGGGGATTTATAAAACAAGTATTTGGATAAAAGGTGATTGGATTTCTTATTCAACACATGATCTCTTCTTTAAATTCAATGGTATTCAAAATCTCCTTTTTAGTACAAAACTAAATACGATTTCATTAATAATTAAATATGTACCAAACTCTTTCTTATTCAAAATTAATTTTAATCTTATGTTAATTGTTGGTATAATTGGGATTCATAAGAAATTAAAAGAAAGAGCAAAATAATTCATTAAAATTAATTTTCAAAATTTTTAAAAGAAAAAATGCATATCTATTATTTTATATGATCTTTTTTGTATATGCAAAGTACATACGTATCCACGTTCAGCCCAAACCCTGCCTGCCGTCGCCAGACTCCCACACATATAATGTAGGATTAGCAGGGTCTTCATTCTGTGGCTTCTTTCTGCTTCTCAACCCATTTGGTTTCATCGAGGTCAGGATTTCCGTGTTATTTAACA
>JAOUKW010000241.1 GCA_029882335.1 Candidatus Heimdallarchaeota archaeon
ACAAGTAGTTATTATCTTGAGTTTGACTTATATAAGTTATCAACCTATAGTGGAGGTAATTATACTATTCATATTGATCCTTTCATTAATTTAATTAATTATCCATTTTTGGAGCTACACATTCCCTTTTTAATAGGTCAATGGAGAATTGGATTATTATATAATAATACATACTATTTCAGTGATCTAGTTAGGGGATATAATAGATTAAATATTCATAAACTAGTAAATTATGATTATTCTACCAACAAAACAATCGATGCCATTGTATTGATCGCACCAAATCGAATTTCAAGTCTTTACTTTAGAGAATTATCAATATATACAATTGATGGTTTGAATTTTCAATTTGGTCCAGATGCAAATAAATATTCTAGTACTTGGATTGAAGAGGGTAGTATTTATACAAACGCAAATACTGGGTCTACCTTTGATACGAAAGTTACATTTACACTAAATCAAACTTTATGGGATTTGACTCAGTATCAATTCTTTGATTTTAGGACATCATCACCTGTAAAAATTGAGTGTGTTACAAATCTTGGAAACACTTTTATAATTGATCAATTAAGCGCGAAAGGGAATTTTGTGGGTCTAACTGCAGATCCTAATTTAAGTCATTTATCATTTGTGTTGAATTCAACAACTGCAATTGATACCTTTGGATTGTATAATATTCCTGGTGTAAGTTTATCATTATTAGGTCATGATCTCTTTACACCTGTAATCCAATCAAGTGATTACTTATACTCTAATAATGGTGGATTAGAAATACACTCCTCTTCTTCCTCGTTATTATTCATCGATTTTGACTACTTTGAAGTTGGTCAATCAAGATTTGTAGAAGTATCTGTTAATGATATTAATTTATATGATGGCGCATTTTATCTCTCATTTAATGTTGGTGCCACTACCAATTCATTTGGAATTGACACATCTCGATTATTAACTCATCGCTCCATTAACGAGCAAAACCCTTCAGGACAACAATCTATGTGGTTAAGAGTAGATGGTGAAGTTTCTACCATTGTTAACTCAATTAAATTTTATACTATCTCTGGTTGGACATTTAGAGATATTAATGATATAAGTAATATTTTAGATCCGAATTCTGTAGCATATATTGGAAATTTAGATACATCACGGGATATATATAATCGATTTTTAAGAGGTGAATTTTCATTAATTGATTTACCCATTTATATGAATAACCAAAATCCAAACTATCCCTTATATGAGTTGGCACTACCTGATAAGACAAATTATAGACATTTTGATTTCTCATCCAGTACTGAAGGATTTACCGGAAGGAATATTCAATCAACTCCGTCAAGTATTATAGTACCTCAATACAATTTTAATATAACCTTGATGTATAATGGAATAACTGCTTTGCATGGTAATTTTCTGATCATTCGTGCAAAATCTCAAGGTATAAACACACGTGCCTATCTTGATCACATATCAGATGGGAGTAATATTTTTTGGCAAGCAAATGATGAAACTTACAGCTTGAATACAAATTATACAATTTATAGTATCAATTTATTAAATTCTCCCAGTCAAGTAAATCATTCATGGTTGAATTCAACTAATTTATACATAACTTTTAAAACAAGTCTTATTGAAACATCATCAAACGGTATTGAATTTGACTTTATTACTCTTACCAACGATCCTACACCTGCTTTGACTTATCAAGGCCTAGAGGTATATGAACAATTTTCATCTGTTGATTCAACTAAATCATTTACTGAGTATACAAGGTTTACTTCAACTGGATTAACTTCTACAATTTCTGTATTTATGTCTACAAATGTAGAAAATTCGTTAATGAACGATACAGACCATATTGAATTAATAGTGAGAGGTAGTTCAAGTACTCCTTTGTTAGATTTCGGTTATCGTGTGTTAGGTGTAAATAATACTGTTGAATTTATTTCTTTAGGTTCATTAGCACAATCCTTTAGCCTCTATCGATTATATGGAATGACAGAGATTCCAGAATTTGTATTAATGAATTCTTATGGTGATCCTATTCCTGAAAACGTATATATTGAAATTGGTTCAGTAAAATTACTCAGTAAAGGATTAAATTACAACCAAAATGATATTATATCTAATTGGAACGTTATATCTCAATTTTCAGATCCTCAACCAGTAGATAATGAATTTGTAAGATATATTGCAAATGGACTCTCTCCATTAGCCTCTATCACAACACGATTCTCCCCTAGTTTATTAAGAAAATATAATATAATGAAATTTAAATTTAGAGCATCTAATTCATCAATAGGTGATTTATTAGCAATTTATGACTATGTTGGCAGTCAATTAGCCTCTGCAATTCCAATATTTGAGATAACCTCAAATCATTTAGGTACAACAACAGTGATAATCGATTTAAGTCAACATTCATTTATATCTACACCACACATCACACTTGTATCTAATTCATCAATATATGGTGCTTCAATACCGTTAGATTCTACTGATTACATCGATATTAAAGATATTGAATTCATTTCTTCTAATGCTTTTACTCCATTACAAAATGTAGAAGAAATTGATAGAGATTCTTCTGATATTATTCTTGATCCGTTCGATACTACTTCAACAGTTAGTACTAGTAATTTGATAGTAGATGACCCTAGGTTATATAACAGATTGTATGTAGATTTCACTCCAACATCAACATCATATCTAGAAATTTCAATTAGTGTTTATGATGAATATGGAATAGAAACTATACTACAACTAGATCCCGTAATTTCCAACCCTTATGCGAAAGTTTATGAGAATATTCGTACTGGATTATTAATTCCTTTAAATGATCCAGCTTGGGATGATTCAAAACATTTCATTTTTTCAATATCTTCTAATTCTACATTTGGCACAACTAAATTTAATTTTCATTCATTTGTATTAATTAATACATTGGATATATCTGATGGTATTGGAATAACGTCTCTCGATGGAATTCAATGGGTTAATAGTCTGACAGACCCATTTGTGACTGTTGATAATAATAATCTACTATCTCGCACTGGTACCTCTACACTTCATTTACGTAGTGATGGTACAAATGGAACTATTAGTGCTCCAACTGAATCAATTCCATTTGATATTTATTATATTTCATTTGATTATTTTACTATAAACATGCAACACGGGGAAAAGTTAAGATTATTAGTTAATAGTTCTTCTTTAATTCAGATTGAAGAAATAGATTTACTAACTGGATTAAATCGATGGACACACTATACTAAAATGATTAATATGTCATCAAGCATGAATTTATACGGTGCAATTGGGACATCCTTAATTATTCAAATAATTGATAACTCTACAATTATATCTGAAACGAATGTGTTAATTGATAATATCATATTAAAAAGATTAAATCCAATGTTTTCTATTACTTCCACACATTTTGAATTAGGATTTGAAAATAATCCTGTTATAGACTTAGTAATGACACCTAGACAATCTGGTTTAGAGATATTTATGGATGAAGGAGATGGAACTAATTTAATATCTGTAAAATTTGATCCCACTGATATGCAAGTCAAAATACTTACTAATGGTACATACTATACCACCATATTATATAATTTTTACTTCGGTTTACGTTATCGAATTTCAATAATTACAGAGCCAACTAAAGTTTTAGTCAATGTATGGGAAGCAACAACTGAAAGATCAGAAAAAAGCATTCTAAGAGAAGTTACTATAGTTCCTCAGAATGGAATGAAACATTTCTATGCAAACGCTACAAATTCAAATCCACATCATTCTTCATTAAATCATATATTCTTACAAAATTCTGGATTTGAATCCGGTGTAGACGCACAAGGATACTTTGATCTAACTCAAGGTCGAGTTCGACATTATTCGATGGATGATGATTACCTGAAATTAGTCGATTCAATGGGCAACCACTTAAGAACAAGAGATTACTCAATTAGATTTGATTATTTACTTGAAATTGGAGAATTAAGATTCAATGCCTCTGGCATTTATGTAATTATACAACAATATCAAATAATAATTAATGGGATTACAATATCTATTGACCAAATAGAAGGTTCAGTTTATATTGAAAAGTACGGATCAAATGTAATCGTATGGTTGAATGATGTATCAATATTGCACACTAAAACTTATCAGGATCGGGATGATATTGTTACGTTCTTTGGTAATGGAATTTATGAGATATCAAATATTTTCTTAAATTACGAAAGGTCCTCTCTTCGAGATTCTGGGAAATTAGTTTTAGAGGGTCCTGCATTCATAATGAGATTTGATTCTGTAATTGATCTAAGTAGAGCTACATATGCTTCTTTTGAAGTAGAAATGGGTAGTATTGAATTTATTACTGATAGAGACACTGGGATGAATTGGATTATATATGATAATTTAGTTCTCAAAGCAACAGAGATATTAAATATGTCAGGAGGAAGTACTCGTACATTCAAATTTATTCATAATGGTGTAAATAATCCAAATGTAAAAAGTATTTTTAATGGATTTTCAGTACTCACTGGTACCAATCCTGTCGGCTTTTCATCTACATTGGTAAATGATACGAGATTTGATAATATTAGTTCTTTTAATCCAAGATCATTTTATTTAAATAATGATCTTTATTTTGGTTTAGAAGGATTGGATCGTGATTATAGTACAAGTTATTTCCCACATGGTTTTTCAGAAGGAGTTTATCAACTACAATTCTATCTTGATCCTAATGTTGATCCGAGTTCTGATGTCAATTATGCAGGTGTAAAATTCATAGTTTCAACTAATCAAGGAATCGAAGAATTTATTGAAATTCGAATTTCTGAAAGAACATATGAAGGATCTGTCTATTATTTTGATGGTTCAGATCCAAATGCAAATGACATACGAGAGTATAATTATTATTTAGATCGAGCTAGTTATAGTGTTACTTTTGGTTCATCCACTGGTGTGACATCTAATTATAATTATAATCATGTTTATCAGAGTTGGGTTCGTCCTGCATTTAGAACTGTTGGTGGGGCCTTAGAGGCATCTCAAGCTATTCAAGATTATGTATGGAGCACAGTAGGTTTAGATTCATACGTCAATAATATAGATGGTTGGAACGTCCCTACAGGATCTTTAAGAGGTTTGCATCAATTAGATGTCTATAAACTAGAAAATTCATATTTTGCTTTCCTTGATGGCAAATATATCACGCAATTCAATGGAGGTAGTATATCGGATTGGGGTAGATCATTTTACAATTCTGAAAGTATCGGTTTTGGAGTTACAAAAAATGCAGTTGCTATTCGAATGGATGTTAGAGAAGGATCAACCTTACCGGTAGAAGGATTAGAAATTTCAGGAAATTACATTTCGATTGATAATTCACTACATTTACTTCCAGATGGACTCTCAAATACCTATGTAACTACTGTTAACTCATTTAACTTGACTGACATTAGTCATGCTAGCATTAGTTTATCTGTTAATGGTGATGATACTTCAATTTCAATTTTACCAGACTTGGTTGGTGAATTTGAAATTGGAGTAACTGTTTCAACAACATCGGTTGGCACATATAGTAATCCTTCAGCATACACAAGTATAATTGAAGGATTTGCGTATAACACATCTAAAATAATTAATTTAGATTTCCTATTTAATCCTACCCCGTATAATGATATTTCCAATTATGTACTAAATCATAACATTCCGTTCCTCTCGCCACCTATAAATACCAGATTATTATTGTATGGGGATACAGTATCTAGAGATCTTGGTAATAGTATTGATTTTGCTGAATTAATAAATGTGAAGGATCGTTATCGACCTAGAATTGCCACTGCTGGGACAGGAATAACTATAATCCAAAAACTAAATTTTGGAACTTTAGAATATACCTATGAAGAAACTAGTGATACAAATTACAATCCAGTTGTTGAGGGATCTGGCTACTTTCCAACATATGCGCTTATTGGTCAGGTGTCTCATGCTGCGAATTTTACTAAGTATAAAAATCAATTACAAAGAGAGTTTATTCTTAATGGATTTACAAATGGAACAATTCCAATTTCATTTAATTATTATTCAAAATATAGCTTAAGACAATATTCCAAATTTAATGTCACATTTAGTAATTTAGATAATTCAGTTAATTTTCAATTAATTTTCACAAGAAATTATGTATGGCTGAAAATAAATGGAGGAATGTACTTTATTGGTAGTTATACACCTGGTAGATCAATTGAAGCAAAATTACGAATTGATACAAAAAGTAATACTTTATTTGCTGGATTTTCAGGTAAAGGTTTTGAATATGAAATAAATAAAACAATTAATAACCCAGTTTTAACTGGGACA
>JAOUKW010000631.1 GCA_029882335.1 Candidatus Heimdallarchaeota archaeon
TTGAAAATAAGTATTTTATTTGTTATCACCATTCAAATTATTGAATAAGTAAATATGGTAACAATAGTATTTAAATGAAATAGTTGTTACCCCACACAATGTAACAATAATATTTTTTTTGTTACATCCTACAGGGTAACAACAAAAACATTATACTCAGCCAGTCTACTTAAACATTATAGTTTTTCTATTAATTATCTACCTAACAAAAAAATTAAACATTCATTTATTCAATTTGTAATCAGTACTGATTTTCTACTCATTCCATCTATAGAGAAATATAATTCAGATAAATGAATTTATATTACCATTCTTCTATTAGTCATTCATTGAAATTTTACTTTTCGTTGATCATAAATACTCTCAAATTAACGAATATCCAATAGCAATACTTGCACTCCCTTAGAATCAAGTTGAACTTGTCATTTATAAATTAGAATTACCGATTTAATCAAAAAAGATGGTTTTACACTTCCAAAATCCAACATACAAACTATATTATATTCACAACACCATATTCTACATAATACTAGTAATTAGAATGGTTGCAATCACATTAAACTTTCTTGAATGTGCTAGTAAATTGAATAAGTTTATATCTAATCAGTGAGATAATCTTGTATGGGATTTCTTCAAAAACTATTACGAATGAGATCTGTCACTAAAGATGCAACAATTGCTGTTTTAGGTCCGTCAAAAGCTGGAAAAACCACATTAGTTCAGTTTTTAGAAACAGGAGAACCACAAGAAACGGCACCCCTCTCAACTTTAGGGATTGATTCTAGAAATGATCCAGTTAAATTTGATTCATGGAATTTAAAAATTCTAGATGTTGGAGGTCAAAAAATGTATCAAGATGCGTTTTGGCAATTTTCTATAGAACAAGCACAAGGCGTTATCTATGTAATTGATTCTACAATCACACCTAAAACAAATCCAGAAGCATTTAATGCACAAATCTCACAATATGGATTTTTATTAAGTATCATTCCAGAGGATACAGTACTGATGATATTATTAAATAAACAAGATATTGAATCATCGGATAAAATAACTCCAGATAATTTCAGTCAATATTATCCTCTAGATAATTTGGTCAATCGCTCCTTTGCATTCCTTCCTACCTCTGCTAAATTTGGAAATGGTGTTGAAGAGGCATTTAAATGGTTTATTGAAAAAATGAATCAAATTAGCAAATGAATGAATCAAATTCAAAAACTATTATAATTTTATGTATTTAACGAATCTTTTATACTAATTCAAAAAAAATAAACATAGGTTATGTCTGAAATAAAAAAAGCAATCCTTGTCATAGAAAGAGATCACGAAGGAATCAGATTCGAAAACAGTGACTTCTCTGCTGAAGATGAGACTCATTTGCTAACCAAGGTAATTGTTGGAAACCCCATGGAAAATTTCACGAAAATTATGCAATTTGATGATTTCATGTACTTTCTTCATTTACATGGAAATCCTGAAAAAGCACAAATTAGTGTTATTCGAGCCCCACTAGATCAATTAAATGATAACATTATATTTCATAATCAGGTCACTATATTAACTGATTACGTATATAGAGAATCAGCTTCAAATTTTAAAAAT
>JAOUKW010000632.1 GCA_029882335.1 Candidatus Heimdallarchaeota archaeon
AGGATCAAATTTAAAAATATGTAGTAATAACGGGTTGATTTTATATTAAATTGATAATTCAATCCAATTTATTATCTTTTCCTCTAAATCAATTAAATCCCTTCTCCCAAAAACTTTTACACTTCTATCTACAAGATAATCTTGTACTATTTGGAGCTCAGATTTAAACAGGAATTGTTAATTTTTCATTTTCTATTACATTACAAACCAATGCCCACCAAACTACAATTTGATCATCTATAATTTACTTGATAGCAATTAGATTTAATAATGATCGAATTGAGTCAAATTTACAGTGATAGTTGAGAATGCCATTGAAACATATGGGGTTTCCTATACTGTGGTGCTATAGGTGCATGGATGGATTTTCAAAGTAATTTTATTGAAAAATTTGGAGAAGAACGTTGGAACCAATTAAAAACACTAACAAAAGAAATTGAAACTAACATAGGTCATGATTTTAATAATCGCGAATTATTATATCAGGCATTATCAATACCAGCAACAGGACTGAACAGTCATGAATTTGAAAGGCTTGAATTTCTTGGTGATGCAATTCTTGACTTAGTAATTGGAAATGAACTTTATGATAAATTTTCTGAATTTCAGCCCAGAGATTTAACTTCTTTCAGATCTGAACTTGCTAAAAATGAATATATTGGTAAATTATCGCCTAAACTCAAACTAAGTGAAATAGGACCAATAACCAATGTTGGTATATTAACTGAGGCTCAAAATAGTAATTTATTTGAAGCAACAATAGCGGCCATTTTCTTGGATCAAGGAAGAAAATTAGATAACATAACTAAGATAATCTCCAATATATTTGATATCAGTCAAGTTGTAAAAGATATTCAAGTGTCACCATGGAGTAATCGCGATCCAAAATCAGTACTAATGGAGTATGGTCAAAAAAATCAGTGGAAAGTTGAGTTTGATCCTCAAAATGTTGCAGGTCAACCTCCTGAATTCAAAGTATCCATTACCATTACTGATAAAAATGGAAATATAATAGATACATATACAGCAAAGGAGACAGCAGGAAATAAAAAAGCAGCAGAAAAGATAACCAGCATGGAGTTATTGCTGAAATGGAAGGAGGAAGGAAAAATTGAGTAAATTTGAATTAAATACTGCACCAATTACTCTGAATTGGGGAGTTGGATGGATTTTCTTCGAGGTTGATTTTGAAGACTGGAAGGATGAGTATTTCTCTAAATTAATAACATTTAGAAGGGAACATATTCATGACAATTATTCCTTGGAATCAAGTGGAAGAATATTCATACTCATCCCGAAATCAGGTGAATTGAATACAGAACAAATTAGATTAGATATTGAACGAGAATTAACTGAAGTTTTTGAGGTAAATTTAAGTCTGAATAAGTTGAAAATACCAAATTTACAGAGAATTGAAAGAGATGATATTAAAAAAGCTGTAAAAAGTGCAATTGGAGGTATGATTGAGGATCATTTGGTTGATTCTTTGGGTTTTACCAAGATGTCATCAAAAGGAGATGTTGGTCGGTTTTTCCATCGCATATATTCAGAATCTAAAACACTTCAGAGACAACAGAATGTTTCTCTACATAGGTTATTTG
>JAOUKW010000633.1 GCA_029882335.1 Candidatus Heimdallarchaeota archaeon
CCTGTAGCAATTCTTTCTTGTTCAGTCATCATCCTAAATTTTCTTAGGAGAGAACTTTTCCCAATTCCCGCACTACCAGAAATATGTATCCAATGTACCGTATCATTACCTCTTACGAAATCTCTTAATAAATCGTGATACTGATCTATTATTAAATTTCTACCAACAAAGTCATTTGGATTTGTTGGACCAATTAACTGTTCAATAATTGTATCCATTTTGCTGATCCTCAGTTACTCTTAGTATAAATAAATACTGTAACATACTATTATATAAGAATGCACAAAGTAATCTTCATAAAAGATTAAAGGAGATAAATTATTTATAAACAGGTTCTCAAACAGGTATTATCATAAATTTTACATAATTTTTTTACAAATTTTCTTTATAGTTTTGGATTAATTGAGCTAATTTAAATTATTAATAAAATATTTACCAAAGAAAATATTAACTCAGTTAGGAGCTACAAAACGATTTATTTCCTATATTATTGAATTAATACATAAGAAATTTGATTAGTTATAAACCGTAACAGATTGTCTAATACCAGCCAAAGGATAACTTGGATCTATTTTCAAAATAGATTT
Organism: Candidatus Heimdallarchaeota archaeon; assembly: GCA_029882335.1. Classification (GTDB taxonomy): domain Archaea; phylum Asgardarchaeota; class Heimdallarchaeia; order Heimdallarchaeales; family Kariarchaeaceae; genus JAOUKW01. The sequence continues at coordinate 588 of JAOUKW010000633.1, forward strand.
TTCTGCCATAGTAATCAGATCCTTATATGGGTTTTCCTCCATTATTCTAACCATTCTGTTTAAAGATTTTGAAGATCCAATATTCCCTAAAGACCAATAACAACAAATTTTTACATCTAAGTCATCATCTTTTAACATATCCAATACTTTTCTTTCAGATAGCTTGGATCCATTCATACCTAAACCTAGAATAATACCAGTTTTATCACCTTTACTTAAAGAACGATCTAATTTTGATAATAAATCTTCTTCTGAAAAGAGTTTTAGTTGATTCGCAATAATCCATGCCCCCAATTTTACTGTTTCACTTCTATGATTTATCAATTCATTAAATTCAGTAGTAAATGTCTCTGATTTCTTATTCTTTACCCATCGAAAAGTCGAATATCGACCATCTTTTGCCAATCCATATGAAAATTCCCTTAATGGTTTTCTAAGTGGTTTTGGCCAAATTAGAATTACTACAGGTACAGCTAATGGAACATATCTCCAATTGAAATTTACTGTAGTTGTTGATTGTGTCCATAAATAGAAATTCAGACCTAAAATTACACCTAACAAAATATACATACTTCTTCTATAATTATCAAAAAAGAAATAACCTCGGTGATAACTATTTGATAAGAAATATGAGAATACAGATATAATGATAGTAGGTAGGAGAATTAAAAATACAACATATTTAAACAAATCAAAAGCAAATAATAATTTAAATTGACGGTAAAATCCAGCAATAAACAATAAATACAGGAAACTGAACCCAGCTACAAAAGAAACAATTCTTGGTTTTTCAATCCATGATTCCTCATGTTCAATCCATTTAATATCGGATTTAATATCAATTGGGTATTCATCAATGTAATTCCGATCCAAAACATTTCGTAATATCGGTTGTTGAGGGGTGGGGAGAACTTTGAATAGTATTGAAATAACAATACCTATAACAAACAAGGCAAGAATAAACAATAGAAATGCCATAAACTGACTTAATCCCCATACAAATGAAAAG
>JAOUKW010000548.1 GCA_029882335.1 Candidatus Heimdallarchaeota archaeon
CTAGTGTTGGGGGTAATTTTTCTTTACCTGCAATTTCCTGTATAATATTTGTTATACCCGTTATTGCAGCAGTAGTAAGTACTGATTCTTCAATTGATTTAGGATCATCTGGTAAATTTAATTTCGCTATTCCTGAATTTCTCATGGCTAAAGTCACCCTCGATATTTTAATTGATGGTATAATTAATAACTTAGGGTCTTTTATTATAGCTATGCAAAATATTGCACTGCCAATGGCTGCTGGAATTTGATATGTTACTGTTTGAAAAGGTAGTTGTTCGCGAAATGCTAACATAATAAATCCGATTCCCAAACCTATTGGATAAGTAAAAGCCACATAGGACCAAAATTTATTTGAAATTTTAGTTCCAATATAAAATACTCTGATTAATTCAAACATAATCCAACCTGTAGCTCCAAATAAAATTAAACGTACAAATAATCCTCTTTCAATTATCCATTCTTGACCATTATATTCCACCACTGTACCTGTGATAACCTGTGAGATTGCTAATCCCAGAAAAATAAGTAATCCCAAATATCGATTGGGAATACTGCCTTTCTGATGAATTTTTAAATTCCAAGAAAAAAGTAACAAGCCAAGTAAAGTTGATGAACCTCCTATTACAGCAAAAATGGTCAATAAATTTGAAAACGAACTATCTTCAAAAAAAGCTTGAGGTAAGAAGGATAAAGGTAATAATCCCTGTAAAAATAATGAGTATCCTACCCTTTTTAAGTAATTCACGTGAAGGTGCCGATATCGATAGTACAGAAGTAATCCAGCTAACCAATAAAATATACAGCTAAACAATGTTATGAGAAAAACAGAAATATTCATAATGAACAGTAATATCTTATTGTGAATAAACTTTTTTTTTTAAATGGATAAATATCAAATTTTGATGTGAAAATTACATTACCTGATATTATCCAGGTATTATCTATAGCTAATAACTCATAAAGTGTAAAATAAATTAATGGAACACAATGATCTATCAAAGCTATATTTGGATAATGATATGCAAAGCGAGCTTTATGAAAATTTAGCTCGAAGAGAAGCACATCGAATAATTAAAAGTTATAATATTCATGAGCGGACTAAATTTCTCGAAAATCATGTATCTGTAAAATTCAAAGACTTTAAAGGAGGTTCATAAAAAAAGCGGGTAGTATAATTTCTTCATTTCTATTTGTTCTTCATTTTTTCAATTAATTTCAATAAAATTTCTAATTTCCTGTTCTTCTATCATTCTTCCCAATTTCTTTGTATATGATAATAATTCTTCTGCTTTTTCATTTGATAATTCAATGTTCATCTCTTTTAATTTATATTTGACATTACTCATACCACTTAAAGGACCAATTTCAATTTTTTGATTTAATCCAAAATCTGCTGCAGGTACTCCAGAATAAACAGTATCTGCCCAAATTTCACCTTTCTGTCTTGCTTTGATAATAGCTGCTGCATGTACTCCGGTAGTTGTTCTAAATGCATCTACTCCAATAACTGGATAATTTGCAGGAATTGGGATTTTTACTAATTCTGATACTGTTTGAGTATATTCTGATAATGCAGATAAATCACGATTAATGTATCCATATAACTTTAAATTAACTAATAATTGATCCATAGGGGTATTTCCACATCGTTCACCTATTCCTATTCCAGTCCCATGAATTCTATCTGCACCTGCGTTTATTGCAGCAAAAGCATTCGCTAGAGATAAACCTCTGTCCCGATGTCCATGCCAATCAATTCTAATATTCTTGAATCCTGCATCATCCAATATTTGGCGAATAAAAGTAACTAAATTATGAGTTCCTTGTGGGGTGGCGTGACCTACCGTATCTGATAGACAAACAGCTTGTGCTCCTAATTCTACCGCACTAAGATATAATTTTTCTAGATCTTGAGGACGAGCGCGTGTCGTATCTTCTGTCACAAACATTACTGGCATATCGTTTTCAATGCATAATTTAATTGCATTTTGTGATAATTCCAATAATTTTTCAATCGGCCAATTTTCAACATATTGACGTATTGGTGAAGATCCAATAAATGCAGCTACTTCAAGTTCGATATCTACTTTATGTGCAATTTCAATCGCGGGGAGAATATCTGCCTCATGAGTTCTACATGCAACATTTGGTGAAATCTTCATTTTATCATCTTTGATCATTTGACAAATCTGAGTTACATCATTTACCATTTTAGGTGATGCACCAGGAAATCCAATATCTGCAGAATCAATTTTCAATTTTTCCATTAATCGGACTAAT
>JAOUKW010000384.1 GCA_029882335.1 Candidatus Heimdallarchaeota archaeon
TTTTCCTTCTATTGGGGGATCTGTAATCGATGGTGACTGTAAACCGTCCCTTAAGCTCTCGTCATCCAATTGAACTTTCTTGTTTATATTCGGTTTCACACCTACAATATTCCAATCGTAAATCCACTCATCAGTCCTAGATTCCATATGAAACATCTAAACCTGTAATACTTTAACTTTTAGCCAAAGAAATATTCGAAATCCTATGAAACTAAAAAATGTTAACTTTTTTTGTGTATAAGGAAAATAATGACATTAACTATGGGAAAAATTTAGTTTTGATATTCTAATTCATTAACTAAGGAGCTATTAAATGAACCCTATCCTAACAATTATACCATCGAAAAATGAAACTTTTACCTCATTATTGCTTCAACCTGATAATCATTTATTATTCATAGGTACTTCTAAAGGAGGAATCGAAGTATGGGATTTACTAGCTAAGAAGAAACTTGTTGAAATGAGGTATTTGAAGGTAAATCAATTTGGTGAGAACATAAGTGTAGATGATCCGGTTGTTTCAATTGCTGCACCTGAAAACTTCGAATTTGTATATGCCTTTATGGGAAATGCTGCATACTGCATTGATGTGAAATTATTAACTATAGTACAACAAATACCTATCGCAGAAAAAGTAATTTCTGGTGGTATCTCAAGAAAAAAAGGAATGATTGGGGTAATTACTGAACCAGGGTATTTATCGTGGTGGAGTCCAAAATTTTATGTTAGAAAGGGAAGTGTTCAATTTAATTATAAATTTACTAAAACCCATTTATGTTTTGATACTACAGAAAAAATAATCATCTTAATATCTGAAATTGATGACTTAACGCTTATAAATACAAAAGGTGAAAAGTATTTTACTAAAGAACATTTATCAAGTAGTTCTGATCTTGTTATCCATAGTAATTATGATGCAAACCCTTTTTATTATTGTAATTTGAACTCAAAAGGTGAAATAACTGTTCATAATCATGAATATGTAAATAATTTAGTTCCTGATTTTATAATTGATGGTAAATGGGTCGCAGAAGAAAAAATAAAAAATTATATTGGTAATTTACATATAACTGAAGAACAAAAAACCTATATCACTGATTTTAGATTAGACCGGGAAAATAAGGATCGATACTATGCTGAGTTGGATCGTCTTTCATCTGATGATCATAAAGTAACTACGTTGGATGATGATTCATTATCTCTTAAATTTGCTATAACTGAATATCGCTCTGAAGATATCTCAAGAAGGGCACAGGCAATTTCAGTTATTAATAATATCGCAAAAAGACGTAATTTTGAACCTAGATATCTATTTATAGCCTCAAAATACCCAATTGTGAATTCAAATTTAATCGAATCTTCTCAAAAATATAAATCTAAGGCAATGAAAAGACAATTAATAATAAAGAAATATTATCTATATAGTGTAATATTGTCTCTTATACTACTATTTTTTGTACAGAAATACAATTTTAATTATTGGGGAATGTTATTATATATTATACCACTAGTTACACAACTCATAATCCTGTATTTATGGATTAATACAAATAAACAACCAAAAATCCCCCATATTCAAGAATATATTCCTTCATTCGTCTTTTTATCAATTGTTTGGTTATACAATTTGATGATGTTTATCTCAAATTCTGTGTTTGAATAATAGTCAAAATATAAATTATTAAGAACAGAACATTATACTTCCAAATATGATTGAATATGAAATGAAATTTCAAGCAAATCATGATTTGATAAGGCAATTGTTACAAAATGAAGGAGGGAAATTTATTGAGATTGAAGAAAATATTGATATTTATTATCGACATCCCTCTCGAGATTTCGGTCAAACTGATGAAGCTCTACGAATTAGACAAATCCAAGATAAATTTGAATTAACTTATAAAGGACCTAAATTGATGAAATCAACCAAAACTAGATTCGAAGCTAATGTTAAATTATTTGATAGTAGTATGGATACAATATTGATTCATTTAGGTTTTTCAGTTACCGGCAAAGTTATCAAGACTCGCGAAAAATGGCTGTTAAACAATGTTACAATTAGTTTAGATTCAGTTAAAGGATTTGGTGAATATGTCGAATTAGAGATAATAGCAGATGAGTTTAATGAACGTGAGGTTGTAATTCAAAGACTACATCAAATTGCTAAAAAAATAAATCTAGACATAAGTAAAGAAATAACAACTTCTTATTTAGAGATGGTTTTAAATCAGTAATTCGTACAATTTGGATACAAAATTAATCATCAGAATTTACCCATTTTGAAATGGATTGTCTGAGGTTTGCAAAAGCTTGTCTCACATTCAAACCTGTGATTGAGGAAGTTTCAATAAAAGTTACTTCAAATCGATCATCCAGTCTCTCAATTAATTCTTGCTTGTACTTTTCAATTCTTTCTAAATTCATGTGTTTCTCGGGATCATAAATATCCATCTTTGTAGCTACAAGTACTATTGGTGTTCCTTCTGTATGTGTATGTCGAACCAATTCATCAATCCAACGGTTTAAATTGTTAAAAGTTTCCTCTCTTGTTGGGTCAAAACATACCAAAGCTCCAAATGCACCTGCATAGAAAACAGGTCTTACATTAGAAAATTTAGGTTGGCCTGCAAGGTCCCATATGCTCCATTTATACAAATCTTTGCCAATTTCCTCTGAGAAGTAAGCAAAGTCTGCTCCAACAGTATTGACATATTCTGTTAGAAAACCTTCTCCCATATACCTTCGTCGGAGATTTGTCTTCCCAACGGCTCCATCACCAATAAGAACTACTTTATACACATAGGTGCTTCCTAAATCATCTTCTTCAGAGCCCATAATAACACATCTAAGTTACGATAAAATATCGTCTATATTGTTCTATTATTGTTTGACTATTTTATTTTGTTGATAATAAAATCATTCATCGTTAACTTGTAAATTATATTTTTTCAATTCAACAAATTGTTTGATAATCTTAAATAAAATTGAATAATGTAATATATTCAATGATGATCAGATAATTACAAATCGGTTAGTACATCCAATTAAAACCCATCACAACGATTTTCTGTAATAATTCCCATAAAATTAATTATGCCAATTAATTATCATACAAAAAACAGTATAAAAGATGCAATAAAATGTATGATTTAAGAAATCACAAGCGTAATGTTTCATATTTTTTAAATAAACTCTAGGTGAACGTTTCATATGAAATTAACACTAGATAGGATGTGCATTCAAACTAATAAATTTTGTAGTTCATGTGAGAAAAAATTTGAAAATGGTGAAGTAGGTGAAATAGATATCCAAGTTGGAAATGCTATATTAAAAATAGCAAAAAATATGAAATTTATCAATGAAATCACGCTTTTAAAAATAGCACAAACTAAATCATTGAACATTTTAATAGTTAAACCAAATGATGTCACAAAATTAATCAAAGCAGGTCAACACTTAGAAAAAGAATTGAAACTCATTGATCATAAAGAATGGCTGTATCTTGAGAAAACAAATAATTCTAAAAAGTTAATTGAAGATCTCCTTCGTCCGGTAAATCCAGTATCAATCAGTTCTATAATGCTACCTCCTGAAGGAAATGTCGAGTTGAAAATTCAAATCAACGAAATTGATAAGGATAATTTAGCTTTACAGGCACATGAGATATCTGAGATAACCAAGATATTACTCAATAAACAATCACATTATTCATTTGTATAATTTTAGTGTAATTTATTTTTTAAATTTATGTTTTGTTGATATTCCTGAATTAATTCTCTAACTTTTTTAGTATCCAAAGGTTTGGAAATATATTCATCAAATCCTAGGCTAAGTAATCGTTCTTTTTCTCCAGCCAAAGCATGAGCTGTAACCGCAATAATAATGGTGTCTGATATCTCTGGAATTTTTCTAATCTCCTCTAAAATTTGTATTCCTGTCATTTTTGGCATTTGAATATCCGTTAAAATAATTTCAGGTTTTTCTGAAATTGCTTTTTCTAGCCCAATTTCACCATCTTCTGCCTTTATTAATTCAAGATCCT
>JAOUKW010000242.1 GCA_029882335.1 Candidatus Heimdallarchaeota archaeon
AGTTAAAAAACTACTGAATTGAAAATTGAGTCACAAATTGATGTATATACAAAAATTATCATGTAATGACGATATAACTCCTCCAAAAGAATTACAATTCGTTTTTTTTGGTTATAGAAAATGAGAAATTAAATTGAACAATGTATAAATCTAAAGCAAATACACTATCTTGATGTCATATTTATTTAACAAATACATAACTCAACTTTCCTATAATTATTTACTGATACTAGATGTACCTCTCATGGTTCCAAACAAGGTCATGATAAATAATTTCTTTGCAACTTTGAATTTTAATTTGTATCTATGTGGTAAACTAACCACCAACTATTATAATTATTCCTGCAACAATAAAGATTCCCAATTTTATATGAATTATCTTTTTTACTTTGAAGTCTTCAGCCATTTTTTTACTTCTTTCGTTTTCTAATTTCATCAAATCCGGTGATGTATGTAAATAGGTTAATCCTGCAAATACTAATAACCACATTCCAATATATGGAAGTCTTTCAAGAATAAGGGCAATAGTTAGTTGATTGAATTGAAAGGTAAGTATCCTATAAAAAATACCAAAAAAAGCAAAAAATATAGAAATTGCGATAAGTACAAAATCAAAAGGTTCTAGCTTTAAAAGATCCCATAAGGTTAGCTTATTGTTATCGATCTTTATAATCTGTTCAATTTCTTCATTATCTGTATGAATCGCTAACTTTATTTTCTTATGATTATCTTGAAGCAATATGTCATGTACATCAATTTAATTAATAAGTTTTTTGTAGAATGTTTAGCAGAAACAATTGTTTGTTTTGAATACCCATACTTTCTGATATGTGCCAATTTGTAAAAAAAATAAAACTATTGCTAATTTAATTTCCAAGGTATTAATTCGTGTGGTATCATTGTATTAAATATAAACACTTCTCACTTTGGGACAACTAATGATCTACTCATTTGAGAAGTTATCCACATCTTATTTCTTGAGAGTATTGTAAGTTATTTCTTTACTAAATTTAATCAATTACTGGAGTACAATCAATAATGGATATTTGCTGTAGTTTTAATAATGAAGGACCAAACCCAAAATAATTAAGATAAATGAAGCAATGAAACCAATTAATCTGATAGTAACAATTTCATTAATTTTCAGATCAGAAAATATTTCGGCATGTTTTTCTCTCACCGATTGATCTGTAATTGGTGAACTATACAGATATCTCATATTATAAAGAAACAACATCCAAAATCCAGTGTACGTTAATCTTAACTCCTGAAAATTTACAAGTGCTTTGGAAGGGGAGATGAATAGGAATATCCAAATTGGTCTGAAATATGCAAAAACCACAGCTATAAAGAATATTATAATTTCACCCTTATCTGGTTTCAATACTTCCCATTTCGATAATTTGGACTGTTCAATTGTGAATAAATTATCTAAACCATTTGATTTTTGAGTAGTGTAGCATTGCAAACTCTCTCTTTTTTTGTTTTCTTTCGCCATTATTTGTTTTACATTTTTATTGTATTTAAATTATTTTTGAATTGGATCTTGTTTTACGAGTTTATAAAATGAGATAGTGCTATTGAAAAATGGGAAGGGTTGGATCTGATGTAATATTGGTTATGAGAGTATATTATGAAATTACAATTTGTATAATTGAAATGTCCCTTTTGAGCATTTTAGTTAAAATAATTTCATGATTAAAAATTTTGTCTAATTATTATAAAACTAAATAAAAATCCGATGAGTTGCATATGACTTGAAATTGCAAGATAAGTACAGATCCAGATCACTTGTAGATGAATGGGTAGAGTTTCTAGATTGGTCTGTAAAATATATAAATCCGATATTTCAATCTCTTAAATGTCATAAACATAAAGACAATTCTTTTTAATATTTGCATTTAATAATTTGGTAAAATTTGTATTTGATTAGTACTCACTCGGGGTACAATTGCGTATAGCATGGGTTATCCGCAATAAATATCACATAAATTATTGATTGTCGATTTCAAGCCATGTCTATCAGTTATTTACAAGGAATACGTGCTATTTGGAATGAGAAATTGGTGGGGTGAGTACTAGTTGAACAGTTGTGAGTAGAGTGTGTACTGGTTGAACAGTTGTGAGTGGGGTGAGTACTAGTTGAACAGTTGTGAGTGGGGTGTATATTAGTTGAACAGTTGTGAGTGGGGTGTATACTAGTTGAACCTTAGTGAGTAAGATGTATATTAGTTGAACCTTAGTGAGTAAGATGTATACTAGTTGAACCTTTGTGAGTAGGATATGTACTGGTTGAACATGTGTGGGAATATTTACAAATAATTACAATTGAATAATTACCAAATTTATACAATTGAAAACTTATATGATTACATTTGCATTTTCAATTCGATGTGGTCAGTATCAATTCGATTTTCAAAAACAAAATTCTGATCGTCGGTTGACATATGAATCCTTGTTAAAATTTAATGGTACTAGAGTACAGAATGCAAAATTAGTCCAAACAAAATTTTTAATAATTGAGTTCTTACTAGATTTTTATGGATGATTTAAAAAATTACAAACTAATTTTTTTTGGTTCGAGTAGATTTTATTCTCCACATCGTGTTGTAAACATAGATAATAATGGAAAAATTTTATTTTACTGTATTAAACCAAGGTCTTTAGTTGAAATACAGAATCATCATCAAATATTAGATTCACAACTCGATCTGATGAGACTATACAATTTGTTAAAACGAAATAACAATGGCACGTATCAAACAAATTTTCCTGTTCTCACAGTTGATCAATTTGATGACCTGATGAATTTTACACGCATTATCGCAGAAAAACTTTATTTTCATATTAAAACTAGTTTAATCGATTTAATCAAACAATATCTGGAAGAATATGGTGGAAATAATCCGTATTCATTCATTTTCTCATATCTGTTTGATGGGAAAGTATGGTCTTTCTTAATGGATGCAACAAATCCAGTTTCCAACAATAATGAGGATGAATCTATATTGTGGAGTGGATTATTTTGGGCAGTTGTCAATAAGCGAGAATTCTCCTGTGGTACAAATTCTTGGACAGATGGAAATTATACATTCATGGTAAATCATTCTGATTCAAATAAACAAATAATCACTACGTTATATAATGATAATTACACCATTGGGTCATTATTACAGGATATTTCACCTGATTTTATTGTGAGGGATAAAATAAAACAAGATCATTTAAGATCACTACATCTAATAGATCACAATGGTAAGCTAACATTAATTAAAATAAAAAATAATTCTCCTTTATTATCACTTTCTAATGATTTGGCCAAATCAATCGCCGATTATTTTTTCAAAACTATTGATTTAACAAAATTAAAAGAGTTAATTCCAGTGAAAACAGAAATTGATTTAATTACAATTCTATATCATGAAATTTTGTGGGATTTGATGGAAATTATCGAATCCAATCAATTAATTTATCGACCTTCAATTTTCAATCCTATAAATGATAATAACAATTATGATTTCCGCGAAATTATATTTTGTATTGAAGATTGAAATCAACTCGAAAATATAGTATATTTATCATCCGCGTGTTCTTTATTGTTAATCTAAGTTAATTGTCTTCATACTGCTTGATGGTTTCAGTTTCTTAAGAGAAATATTACTATTTGTAGGTAATTTTATCAAATCAAAATACAACTCTGGTTTTTGCTCTGTGATAAATTTAATTTAATTTAATTGATTGATGTTGTTGGGTTTTATCATTGTGAAATAAGGAATTAAATGGGACAAATTGTATAATATTATGTGGGACATTAAGTAATAAGTGGGACAATTATATATATTCATAGTAGATTTGGATAATCTATTAAATAATATGCTTGAACTTGAAGGATTTATAAATTCTAATTTTACAGATCAACAAGTATTTGATGCTAGTTTAGTCCTACTAAGAAAATATTTTGATTTCCCAAATGAACCAACAGGTATGTACATGACTGATATTCAAATATGTTACTTATTTGAAGAAAAACCTCAATGGGACCCGATAAAAGAAATAGTAGGAGATGAAAAACTGCAAGTAATAAAAATTACTAACAAAAATAATTAACTTTCCTATTTAGCTTTAATTGTAATTGGTGAGAACACTAGAAAAGCCATATTTAATTTTTTGTCCACAAAATGAAATTCTTACTCACATCTTCATTCAAAACTGAAACAACTGTTAAGTTCCCTTTTGTTTTATAGAATGACAAAATAATATTTAATTTCCCACTGATTAGATTTTATTCTTATTTATGTTTTTGTAATATAAGTACTAAATGAATATGATTAAATAAAAATTGTAACTGTTATTAGAATTTTATCTGCTCAACGACGCCTCATTTCACCTTTATAACAAAGCATTTTCAAAACCGTATCCACAAATCGTTCTAGTTCATAAATTGTCTGAATTCGCAAAATAAGGGATTTATCAATTATTTAAAAATATTTATCGTATGGTATAATAAATAATAAATATATATCATGATACCATAATTCGTAGAATGGAGTAACCTTTCTATTGATTTATTAAACTAAAATCGTAGTTAGGACAAAATGGAAGCAAAATAATGTGAAAAAAGACACACAAGAATTATTAAACTATTTTTTCGGTTGAAAATTATGTGGAAAGAAAAACTTCGTAATTCTGTAGAAATTGGTTTACCCAAATCGTCTGTTGAACTGAAACATAACAGAACCACCTTAGGAGTTTCCACTCTAACAAATACTGAATACTGTGAACAACAAGCAGAACTAAACTTGCTATATCCTCAAATAGGTAAAACTGACAAGATAATGAAAACTGGAAATATTAGTGAAATGATCATCTCTCCTCTCAAACAAGTCGAATATGATACTTTAATTGAAGACATTGAAACTAAACCAATGGTCATTACAAAATTTCAAATTTATTCTGAGATAGACGGTGTTGTAGTTGGAGGGGTTCCTGATGCTGTTGTCTTTTATTCAGGAGTGCCTTATCTTTTAATTGAATTCAAAACTGGATCTCCTAATAATATCTGGAAAAATGAAATAAACCAGTTGTTAATTTACAGATATTTACTTGAAGAAATGGGATTTGATTGTACCAGTATCCGGAATTTAATCGTCAAAAGTCGTAGTGGTGTAAAAATTGGAGAAAAAGGCAAAAAAATTATGAAACAGTTGTATAAAATTGGTAATTATGATTTAGATAAATTCAAAAATCAAATTCAAAAAATTAATGTAATTCAGTTTGATAATCATGTTCACCTTATAGATTATTATGAAGGTTCAATCATTAATCTAATCAGAAGGTATTTGGGATTATATACCGATCTTAACCGAGTACCTACAAACTCCTCAAACCTAAGAAAGTGTGAGAGTTGCATTTATTTTCCAAAATCCAAAAGATTTAATGAAAATAGGATTACTTGCCCTTATTTTAAGAATGTATATTAGATTGTTAACAATAATATTAGAAAAGCAAAAAACTACAACTTCTCATCAATACATTGGTCAACCTACCTATGAGTAGTTAATATTATAATCGTTTTTGATATTGTGATTTGCCATTGGCTCATTCATCCTTCTCGACCACATTTCTAGGTCAACTCAGATCAGATGAGAACTAACAAAAAAACAGAGTGTAAAGAATTATGTTTAGTAAAGTTCACAGAACAACATGATCAATTATTAACCATAGTTGAGAGAATGGTTTACCATCTCTCAAAATAAATGATTGTTAAGTCTAGAGCATTAATTTTGTTAAAACAAATCCATTTTCTTGAATTTATTTTGAATGACACTATACACCCAAAATAGACAAAATAATGAAAACCAAGCCTCGTTCACATTGAGCAATAATACTTTCTTGAATATGAAAACTTACATATTTGGTGCTTAGTGTTAAATTATTTAAGGAGTATATAGATGAACCTAAATAATTTATATAATTTTAAAAATAGCATACGACATTTTTTAAATATTGACTCTCTTAATTATCCCAATTTAGAAGGAGACGAAGTGTTTTCAGTTAGTGAATTGTCCTGGACAAAACCAATTTCATTTAGAGTACTGAAGGATGGGGACAAATATAGAACGATAAAGTTGCCTAACATACTTAGTTTTGTTAGAGCATACTATTATTATAAAGATCTTCCCAATTTTGACGATCTTGAAACGTTTGGTTCTAGGCACAGAAGGCTTACTGTAAATTTGGAAACAGGTGATTTCATTACAGGTGAATATGATCGCCAAATTGAGGGTGATTTAATGAAATTGTGTTTATATGACTCACTGATAA
>JAOUKW010000013.1 GCA_029882335.1 Candidatus Heimdallarchaeota archaeon
ACCAGTTGTTATATCCCGATGATATTATTTTTTTACGTGGAAATCATGAATTAACCTCTATTAATAGTGTATATGGTTTCAGAGGTTACACATCAATGATTTTTGGAACTGAAATCTATGGATTGTTTAGCTCTGCATTTCAACAATTACCTTTATGTGCGAAGATACAAGATCATACATTCATTACGCATGGAGGGGTTCCATCTCAGCAGATATATTTTCATTTGATGAGAATAGAACCTAAGCCAAAGGAACCCGAGATCGGACCATATTCGGAATTACTTTGGAACGACCCTGATGAAGCAATTAAAAATTTTGGTAAATCTCCGCGAGGTCCAAATTGCTTTAGATTCGGAAAAGTAGCATTTGATAACTTTATGGAATTTCATGAATTGGATTTCTTCATCCGTGCACATCAGGCATTTTCAAAGGGTTATAAATGGTTCTTTGATAATAAATTATTAAGTGTTTTTTCCAGTCGGGCTGGTCCTTATCATAATGTAAATCCTCATTTTGCACAAGTTAAAGGAAATGATATTACTTTGATTTCTGCTGATGATATTGAAATTTAGTATCTTCCCTTTGTTTGTTTGATTAAATCTCGAATCGCAGCTCGAATTGCTTCTGAACGTGAAGGATATCTCTCTCTTCTCAGTAGCTCATCTAAACCTGCTAATTGTTCTTTGGTTATTTTAATTGAGGTGAGTATCATTCCTTCTTCTTGATCCATAATTTTTCCTCTTTTGGTCGATAATTTTTAATTTTCCTATTCAAATAAAATGTTATAGTTTAGAAGATATATTTATTTCACTTTCTGAATGGTAGATAAATAATTGTACGTTAACCTTGGTTATACTCTATTTAATTGATAATCTCATCAATTACAATATAATCAAACCGGAAAAAAAATGTATTTACCTAATGAAAATTATTTGATTTTCTATCAAAGAGAAGATCACAAAATTAGTCATTTATACAATTTGAATCAATATTATGGTTAAACTAACTAATTCATAAAAATATTACAATTTTATGGTGTTATTATACAAAGGAGATTTTCAGTTTAGGTTATTTTTATTATCCATTTCGATATTATCAGGGTCAATTTTCAATTCAATAATATTCTTTATCATAAAAATGGAGAAGTGTGGTAAGTTATTTTATAGATTGAAATTGTTATGAGTTATTGGATTTCTGAGATATGAGTGCAGTAAAAACTTGGAATGATTATTTTCCTTATCAACCTCGTCCACTTCAGACTACATTTATAAAAAATATTAGTGGGTTTGTTGGAAAGAACAAACATATGATTTTAGAAGCGGCTAATGGTACTGGTAAGACTGTAGCAACATTAGCAGCAATATTACCCTATGCAATAGAGAATGATCTCAAAATAATCTATATGGCAAGAACGCATTCTCAAATGGATCGAGTAATTGAGGAATTAAAAGAGATATCACAACAAATTCCAGTTAATGGTGTGTCCTTACGTGGTAGGAGTTCAATGTGTCTCAATCCAATGATAACAAAATATGCAAAAAATAATCGAGCAGTTCAAGAGATGTGTGAACAGGTGAAAGTTGCAAAAAAATGTGAGTATTTTAACAATATGAAGGAAGAATATAGAATCCTGCCCATATTAAATGAAGCCTCTAAACACCCAATTGATTCAGGATATATTTTAGATGTTTCTTCTGCTGCTCATGTATGCCCTGCCGAAATTGCCAAGCGGACTCTATATAATGCTAGAGTCATTGCTTGTTCATATCTATACTTATTTGATCCTAAAATTCGATATTCGTTTTTAGATTCCCTTGGTGTAGATCTTGATAAAATTTGCTTAGTAATTGATGAAGCTCATAATCTTCCAGATATGGTGAATTCTATTACTTCGGATTCACTTTCTTCATTTGTTTTTAATAGAGCAAGAAGAGAGGCAAGAGATCATAATCGATTTGACTATATCAAATTTATAGATACTTGTGAGGATGTAATATTTTCCGAGAATAAGAAGATGAAATTATATGAGGAAAAACCACTGGATGCTGCATTATTTTTAGAAGATCTTGAATTAAAATGTAAAATTGAATTAGATGATGAGTTTTTTGAAGAAATGAGTAAACTGGGTTATACTATACGTTATCAACTTGCAAAACAGGGAAAAGAACCTCGCAGTTCATTGGGCAGAGTTGGAGAATTTTTTTTTCAGTGGTTTGATAGTATTGGTAAGAAAGACTACACTCAAAGTTTAGAAAAGCAAAAATTAGGGACAAGTAATGAAACCCATGTAATAATAAGATTAGATGCCTTAGACCCTTCTCAAGGGATATTGCCTGTTTTAAAGGATATTCATTTCTCTATTTCTATTTCTGGTACTATTGGAGATACAGATGCTTATTCGTTGCTAACTGGGATAAATAAATTAGATTATAAATCCAACATCTTACCTTCTCCATATGATCATACCAATATCAGTGCTTATATTGTTAAGGAGGTTACAACTACATATAATAAGCGATCTCCTGCAATGTGGAATAAGATAATTAATTTGATAATTGCAATGGCTAATGAAACTCCTGCAAATGTTGGATTATTTACTCCTAGTTACGCGATATTAAAGCAAATATTAAACAATGGATTGGAGAAATTATCACCAAAGCCTTTGATAATTACCAAAGAGGGAATGAGTTCGGAAGAAAATGATAAGAAAATTAAGGAATTTAAAAATTTGTCTACCAAAGGTGGGGCTATTTTATGTGCAGTACTTGGTGGTCGATCAAGTGAAGGTGCTGATTTTCCGGGTGATCTAATGAATTCTGTAGCAGTTGTTGGAATACCTTATGCTCCACCAAATTGTAGAGTAGATGCACAGATAAAATATTTAGATTCTAAATTCCCTGGAAAAGGTAGAACATTAGCATATCAGATACCTGCAATCAATAGGGCCTCTCAAGCAGCAGGAAGACCTGTTAGGGGATTGAGTGATCGTGCTTTTATCTTATTACTTGATTATCGTTATGGTACTTCTTCTGTTACTCATCATCTTCCAGAATGGTTGAAAACTTCTATGAAATCAATAGAAAATGATCCTAAATTAATAACTGCAAAAGCAAGAGAATTTTTCGCTTAATCACAGACAGTTAAATTGACCTGATTATTATGCAGATCTATGTGATTGTTACAATAATTGGCGTTGATTAATACATTATCTGGATCGTCTAGCCAATCAATTAAGATTTCAAGTATTAAATCATTCTGCTTTCGTAAAATCATATGATGTTCTCCATGAATCGTCAATAAACTTGAGTTTATGAGTTTGCTGTGAAGTTTAACTGATGATTCATAAGGTATAATTACATCATCTGTACCTGCTATAATAAATACAGGATGATCTATTATTTCCGCACGTACATTCCATTTGGTTATTGCATCTTCGTATAATTTCTGATGTACTTTATTATTCATTTGTCGAATTCTATTCTTACCAATATCAACATCTTCAGAATCAATATTTGTATTCATTTTCATGAGAACTTTAGAAATTTTATCAACCACATGATATTGAAAAGTACTTGACATTAATTTAGTATAACCAATGTAAATCTTACCCCAATTTGGAATGATAAATTTATCAGTAGCTGAGATTAAGAATAACTTATCAATTCTATTTGGTTGTATTGATGCAATTTCAAGAGCTACTGCTGTTGATAATGAACTGGCAACAATGCTTATTTTCTTGTATTTCGGTATTAGTACATCTAATACCTGGATAAAATCATTTGCAAGATTCGAGATTGACCATATATAATCCATTGGTGTATCTGAATATCCGTGGCCTCTGACGTCACAAGCGACTAAATTATAATTTTCATGGAGTGCAGAAATTATATTTAGATAGTCACTGGTATTACCAAGATAACCATGTAAAAGTAGTACAGAATCTTTAATATTATCAAAACCATTGTGAATGGTATTAATTTTGATCTTGTTTATTGGATCATCGAATGGATGAACTGAGATAGTTTGTATATAAATAGTTGACATAGTTAAAATCACCATTGTGATTATATTATTGCAATGAATTGTCATATGACAATTCTATCATAACATATGGTAACACAAGTATTTAAATCCATAACAAAAAGAAATATTGTAAAGGTAATAAGTGATCCTCAGATAGTGAAAAACAATGAAATTATCACAATCATATTGAATATTATGTAATGCAATTTTAAGATTCTAGTTAATTGAGTGATATTTTCCAAGTCATTGATGCAATTTTTCTTTAAAGGAATGTAAAATCCAATTACTATTAGAGAGAAAATAAAAATCGATGGTATACTAGTTGTAAATATGATGATTGCGAGGATTATATGAGTTAAGAGGAAAAGTATTTGTAAAAATTTGAATGTATTATTTATTCCCAATTTGACTGCTGTAGTTTTCTTTCCTGATATTTTATTTACTTCAATATCTCTAATACTATTGGCTGAGAAGAATAATGATGAAAATATTCCTTGACCAAGTGATATAAATATCAAATCTGGTGGTCGCATAATGGAATTTGTTTGAAGAATAAATCCTCCAAAAAATACTAAAGGTCCAAATATAATTACTTGTACAATCTCACTAAACCCTCTGTAGGATAATTTAATGGGTTCTGCACTGTAAAAAATTGCTAGAAATATTCCTACTATACCAAGTATGAGTATTGAATTGTTCTTTAGTGAATAATTTAAATAAAGACCTATTAATCCACCAATGAATATGTTATTTAATGATAATAGAAGAATTCTTTCTGGTGTTGCGAATTGTTTTTGAATAAACTTTGTTTTGTCTTTGTACATATTTAACCGGATATTAGTAGCATCATTTCTACTTATGTGATCAAAATAATCATTAATTAATGTTGCACCTGTAAGTATCAAAATCAATGCGACTATACTCATTATGAAATATTTATAGTTAAAATTATAAAATTGAGAATCAGCCAGCGATCCCAAAATAAATGGGAATAGGGTATATATCAATATATTTGAATAAAATAATTGTTTCCAGTATGCATAGGATGATTTAAGATAGTCCTTTAGATGCATCCATTCTGACTGTTTACGATTGATTTCAAATGATTCTAACATTGACTGTTTTCCATATGTAAACCTGCTGGGGTAAAAGGTGATAAAGAGTGTGGGACTATCTATATTTATCGTAATTCTTCCCTCGAGTGTAATACTATTTATTTCTTTAAAGGACTCTGTAGGATGTAACGTCATTTTAAGTGATTTAACAAGTTTATAATGTTCGTATAAGGGATTGTCAGGCGATACTTCCCATGTGTAACAATTATCATCAGTTTTAAAGAAGTGTATATTATGGAAGTGGGGAATATCTCCTATGGCAAAGGTTATTCTGGCTTGATGGTTTTCTAAACTAATTGTTTCAAGTAATTTTTTGTGAAATGAATCAAGATAATTTATACCATCTAATAAATAATTTTGAATGTAATCAAACATCAAATCTTCTTTAATGTTTTCACCAGAAATCCTGTGTATTATAACCTCATTATTATGATTAAGAATTCCATGTAATTGCAGATTGTCTATTTCCATTAATAATGGACTTTTATTCTTTTCTTCAATTACCACTGTTATGAATTGGTTTTTAGGGACTAGCTTACTTTCATCTAGAAGGATGAAATTGCTGTTGATAATTTGATATTTTAGTACATAAACATCAATTGTATTAAAGACGTTACTAAAGGAGACAGTACATTTCCCTTCTTGATTTAGTCGTGTTAATAATACTGCAATATCTTTATTCATAATATCAACTCGATATCAATGATTTGAGGTTCTTTTGAGTAATCTCCATTCTTCCATGCAGTTATCTTATTTGGAATGAATTGTATTATCGATCTCTTTGATAAGAAGCTCTCTAATATCATCCTTGATTTATTATCTTGTAAATTAATGGTTGGAAGTGTATCAAACGTCTTCCAATCTTCATCAAGATTCTTTTCAATTATACTTGAGTTACCATATAGAAGAAAAATATGAGAATTATTATCATCTTGAAGCAATAAGCTTGAGTGATCTGAAAATGTTATCTCTTGCATTAGTCTATTGAATAATACAGAACGAGTAATATAGAATACACCTTTCTTGTATACTATTCTTACATGTGTAGTTGATGTAAACTTATCTGAGGTATTGAGTGTGGATAATATACCTGTATTTGCCTGTATAAATGATTTTCTGATCCACTCAATCATACACATCCCATTAATTCATTTTTTTTTTACCGAATACAATTACTATACTGCCTAATAATCCCAATTTATACCAAGATTTAAAGCCTACATTGGTGAACATTTTTTGTAGTTGGCTTGGTGAATAGAATACGTTATATGTGTTCTCAAGTAATCGGAATGGAGCATTTCCCTTGGTAATAATAAAGGAAGCTACTTTACCAAGTAAACTCATCATTTTTCCCACATATACATCTATTAAAAATGAAAGTCTAGTTGCATTTCTTCCCATTTCTAACATAGCATACCTTCCTTCCTTTCGCAATATTCGATGATGATCACCTAATGTTACTGGATAATCATTGAAATGTCTTCCTACAAAACCAGACATTGCTCCATCAAAGGATTTAGATCTAAATGGTGTTTTCTGAGAATCTGCTAAGATCAAAGACATGCACCCATCAGAATAAATATCTCGATCTTTGGAATATTGTATCATTGAAGCAGATATATCAAGACCTACAACAAAAGAGCCTTCTTTTTGTCGATACAATTCATTTGCTAGATGACCAGTTCCAGTCCCTATGTCTAACCAAAAATTAAATTCGCTGGATTGGTTCGGTTCTACAATTAGATTTTTTATTGCAATATATCGAAATTGTCTATCTGTTCCTAAAGACATAAAATTATTGATTAAATCATAGCTTTTGGAGAGTACATGAAAATCATTCTTCACAATCTCTACATATTTGGGATTGGAAGTAGCCATAATTATAATAAAATTATAAACAATAAGAATTAGATTATAGAGTTATTTAACAATGCCATTAATTCTTAGAAAATTGTTGAATGATATATATTAAATGAATCATCGATAGATTAGTCAGATTTTATTAATCAAACCAAAATATTGAATATATTAATTTATTAATGAAATTTGTGGTAAATCAATCGATTGAGAGTATGATTGGACATGGTTTGTACCAACAAGCTCTCGATCTCATTAATGAGAATTATAATACACAATCTGTTGAAGGGTTAATTTATAGCAGTAAAATAAAGGAATTAACCGGATATTTTGTTGAATCTCTTGATTTTGCAGAAATTGCATATCAACAGTCAATGAAAGAAAATAAACCAATTCTTGTAGCAAAATCTATTGTAGTCTTATCTTATGCCATGTGGAGATTGAATCGTGGGGATGAAATATTACCTGTACTTAATGAAGAAATTGAAAAATATGATGTGGGTGATGAAAGCCAATATAATACGGTATTAGGGAGTTTATGGAATATACATGGATTGATACATTGGAAGGAAAAAAGGTTGTCTGTTGCTTTAAAATCGTTTGAAAACGCTCACAATATAAGATTACGGTCTGATGATAAAATTGCACTTAGCTATACCTTGAACAATATTGGTAACACCTATTTAGCAATGAATATGTTAGAAATGGCCGAAGATATGTTTACACAATCAATGAGAATTAGAACCGAATTACAATGTATTCCTGGTATTGCAGCCTCACATAATAGTTTTGGTAGATTATACACAGCATATAATGATCATATTAAGGCAAATAAAGAATACCAGTTATCATATGAACTTTGGAAGTCTATTGGTAATATTCAATTTATTGCTAAATCACTAAGATATTTAGCATTAAACTATAAACAACTAGATCAATCAAAATTACAGATCTATGTTTCTACAAGTAATTCATTATTTCAGTCTATTGGAAACACAATTGATCTAGCATTAAACAATTCTTTATTTGGTGAATATTATTTGCAAAACAAGGTATATATTAATCAAGAACTCAGCACTCAAGTATTCAATGTTTTTGATTTTTTATCCACTTCAGATATATATCCTAAATTTATTTGGTGGCTTGGAAATACTATTAAGGCTGGTACTGGTACTTTTCATACTTTTTCTAAATCTAAAGATGAATTGAAATTGGAAGTAAGAGATGTTTTGGATAAATTTGATCTATCATTTGGCAATCCAATTATTTTTGGGGGTACTTCTTTTTTTGGAGAAAAAACAAATGATGGATGGTGGGATGAATTTCCTGAAAATTTGTTCTTCATTCCCAAATATCAGTATGAGGAGGTAATAACCGATTCTAGTTCATTCTGTCGAATATCTCATAACATTGAAATCAAAACATCTCAAACTACTAACTTCTATGATAAAGGAAACATTACTCATTGGGACAATGTACCCAATCAGATATTATCTGTACAAGATAATTTCACTGAGGAATATTGGAGTGGGTTATTTTCTGAATTGCAATCTAAATTTGATGCGAATTTAGATAAAATTGTATTGTCAAGGTCGAAAATAATAGAGATGGAGAATCCCCTAAGAATTAAACAATTAATCCTTTCCCTAAAAGATAACTATCCCGAAAGCTATGTATTCATGGTAGAGGTATCAAAGGGTTGTTTTTTTTATGGAGCTAGTCCTGAACGATTAATAAAGGTTACAAATAGTCTCGTTGAAACAATGGCATTAGCTGGCACAATAAAACGAGGTTCATCGAAGGAAATTGATGAGGAATTAAGAATGGATTTACTTTCTGATTTAAAAAACTCCAAAGAGCATAAAATTGTTATCGATCATATTAATTCACAATTAGAAAGAAGTTGTACAGATATACAAATTGGTACAAACACGGATATTATGTCAATTCGTGATATGTTTCACTTAAAAACAACTATATCTGCAAATTTATTGCCAAATAGGAATATTTTGGACATTTTATTTGATCTTCACCCAACTCCTGCAGTAGGTAGTCTTCCAATGGATCAGTTAGAATTAATAAAAACTCTTGAAATCGGATCTAGAGGTTGGTATGCTTCTCCTATTGGAATTATTGATGAACATTTAAATGGTGAATTCTGTGTTGCAATTCGATCTGCAGTTGTAAATCAGCAAAAACTAAAACTTTTTGCTGGTGCAGGAATAGTAAGAGAATCAAAATCCAAATCTGAATGGGATGAAATAAATCTTAAATTTCAACCAATATTAAGATCAATCGGAGGTTTAGTTTGATGACAAATAAAAATATTATATGGTCAAATATAGTATTAAATGAGTTAAGTTCTCTTGGTGTAGAGTATGCATGTATATGTGCAGGATCTCGATCGACACCTTTGACTTTATCTGCATTTGCTCATCCCAAAATTACCTGTTTTTCACATATCGATGAACGTAGTGGTGCATTTTTTGCGTTAGGGCTGGCAATGATAACAAAAAAACCAGTAATATTGATTAGTACTTCCGGTACTGCCACTGCAAATTTCTTTCCTGCAATAATTGAAGCAGAATCTTCAAATATTCCATTAATTGTGATAACTGCAGATAGACCTCATGAATTAAGAGAAACAGGAACTAATCAAACAATTGATCAACTCAATCTGTATGGTAATAAAGTACGGTGGTTCAAGGATATTCTACCCCCAACTATTGATCCACCCGAAAAGACGATTAAATACTTGAGACATATCGCTCATCGTTCGTACTATTTAGCTAAGAATATAAATCCAGGTCCAATTCATTTGAATATTCCTTTTGATAAACCCTTGGAACCTGCGAACAATATTGATAGTAGTATTCATTCCATGGGTAGTGAATATTATAATATACACGAAGAGGCATTCTTGAATTTTGATGAATCATATTATTCCACATCAGAGAACAGTAGTAATTTATTAATTGAAAGTATTTCTTCATCACAAAGAGGAATAATTTTGATTGGCCCTATGTTTTACAATATGGAATTCATTAATTTCATAAGTACTTTGTCTAATTTAATTGGATTTCCTATATTTGCTGATGCTACCTCAAATTTAAGATATAATGATAAATTAGACCAAGCATCATTTTTGATTAGTACTTATGAAAATTTTCTGCCCTTACTTGATATGGATAATTATCCGGATTTGATTATACACTTTGGTAGAATGCCTATTTCCCCCAATATATTATCGTTTCTTAGTAATTATAAAGGAAAATACATTCAAATATCCGAATACAATAAATGGAATGATGAATTTTATAATACTACACATTATATTTGCAGCGATTATGAAAAGATATTACCAAGCTTAATAAATTATTTTACTGAAAATCCAATAAAGCACGATACTAAATGGATTTCTAAATTATTAGATTGGGAGTCTAGTGTACAGAAAGTTATTTCCAATATTTTAAATGATTCAACTAATGATTATTGTGAAATTAATATTATTTTTGATGTCATTAAACATATATCCCGTGATTCAAAAGTATTTGTGTCAAATAGTATGCCAATTCGTTATTTAGATAAATTTGTTTATTCCTTTAGTAAAACACTAGAAATCTGTTTTAATCGTGGTGTAAGTGGAATAGATGGAATACTTTCTTCAGCAATGGGAGTTGCCACTGCTAGTAATCAACCAGTAATTTTGATTACCGGTGATATTGCATTTTATCATGATTTGACCGCTTTAATTAACATTTCTCGAAATAATGTAAAAATTCTTATCATTCTGATAAATAATAACGGAGGACAAATTTTTTCAAAACTTCCTATTAGAAGATTTGATCCACCTTATAATGAATTTTTTATAACTCCTCATGAAATAAATTTTAAGGAAATATGTAATGGATTTAAAATACAGCATCAACTAGTTAATACTAAGATTGATTTATTGGAAGAATTGAACCAATTTAATGATAATCAATTAACCAAGGTGTTAGAATTTAAAATTGATAATCAATTGACGGAAAACAGTTCTATGAACCTACATTCTTCAATATTGAAACAATTGCATCCATCGTTTTGAAAAAACCAAATCAATTTAATATAGATGGTAAATCAATTGGAAATAAACTCCACTACAACTAGATAGTGAAATATTGAACAAATTAATTTATTTTAATTTTATTTAATATAATAAGTTAAATAATTAAAGCTGAAAATGTAAGAATTATAGGTAATTAGATGTTCCCAACAAAACTATCAATTTGGAAGATGGCTATTCGACCAAAAACACTTCCCGCTGCAATTTCTCCGGTATTGGTAGGAATTGGTTTTGCTGTTCATTTTAGTCAATTTGCTATTGGGCCTTCTATTGCGGCTTTGATTGGTGCATTACTACTTCAAATATCTTCAAATTTATCTAATGATTATTTTGATCATCTGAGGGGTCATGATACATCTGAACGAAAAGGTCCTCAAAGAGTGATGTCTTCTGGTTTGTTAACACCCAAAGAAATGAAATTTGGTATGTTAATTGTCATATTATTAGCAATATTAGATGGTTTATATCTGATATATATTGGTGGTTTAGTTATTTTATTGATAGGTGTTTTTTCAATAATTTCATCTTTAGCATATAGTGGAGGTCCATATCCACTAAGTTCACATGGATTGGGTGATATATTTGTATTTGTTTTTTTTGGATTAATTGCTGTAAATGGTACATATTTTGTTCAGGCAAAACAGTTTGAATTAGCTGTTTTTATTGGATCTATTCCCATTGGATTTCTTATTACTGCTATCTTAGTTGTGAACAATTATAGGGATATGGAAACAGATAAGTCTACCAATAAGAAAACTCTAGTTGTTCGTTGGGGTTTAGAAAAATCTCAATTTTATTTTTCATTTATTGTTATATCCTCGTATTTTATTCCTATAATTTTGATTCTATTTTTCAATTTCTCTCTCGCTTTGTTGTTACCTCTAATTAGTATAGTAAAGGCGAATTCAATAATTACTCAGTTAAAAACATTGAAGGGTCCTGCATTAAATAAAACCCTGGGATCTACTGCTCAATTGAGTTTGATTTTCGGTATATTATTTACAATTGGATTGTTATGGTCGTAAAATGAGTACCGATTGGATTTCACAACAAGCAGTACATTCGCCTGATAAAATAGCTATCTATTTTGAAGATCAAGAAATTTCATATTTGAGTTATTATTATCACGCAGTAGCATTCCAAAATTATATTGAAATAAATTATCCCAATATTGAAAAAATAGGCATTTTAATGGAATCTTGTCCTGAATATTTATACTTAATAATGGCAGGTATGCGATTACAAAGCATAATTGTACCTTTGAATACAAGATTAAGTACCTCTGAACTTCAAAACCAAATTGAATTTCTTGATATTAAACTCATATTTACCAAAAATACATTTAATTCATTAATTTCTGATTTGAATCTTAATATAGTTAATATCGATACAATTGCTCAATCCCTTAAATTTGATGGAATTGTATCAATAAACCTAGATTATTCTCAGATTCAGTTTATTGTATTTACATCTGGATCTACAGGTAAACCTAAAGGTGTTCAAATATCATTTTATAATAATTTTTACAGTTCTATTGCATCTGGTTTGAAATTAGGTGTATTCTCCGATGATAATTGGCTTTTGACAATACCATTATTTCATGTAGGAGGTTTGGCTATAGTACTTCGTTCAATAATTTATGGAACATCAATTACAATATTGAAGAAATTTGATCCATTACGCATAGAGGAAATTGTTAATAAATACAATATCTCCTTAATTTCCTTAATACCAACGATGTTGAAGAGGATTTACAATGCAGATGGTTTAAAAGTGAAACCAAATTCACTTAGGGGGATTCTTCTTTCAGGTGAAAAGTTATCACCTGATTTAATATCTATTTCGATTCAAAATATGATTCCCATCTATTTTGGATATGGAATGACTGAAACTTCTTCACATCTTGTTAGTGCGGATATATATCAATTGAAACGGTTTGGAACAACCGTAGGACAACCATTATCCTATTCCAAAGTAACAATTATAGATAAAGATAGTAATTTATTAATTCCTAATAAAATTGGTGAAATCATTGTTAGTGGTCCTACTGTTACCTCTGGATATTATAATCATCAAGAATTATTTGATGCTCGACAAACAATCCATGGTTTTATGACATCTGATTTAGGTTATATCGATAACAACGGTAATCTTTTTGTTATTCAAAGAAAAGATGATATGGTTGTGAGTTCAGGAGAAAACATTTATCCATCTGAAGTTGAAGATATAATTTTAACTTATCCTGAAATAATTAATGTTGCGGTTTTTGGAATACCTGATAAATTCTGGGGAGAAAAGTTAATCGCAGTCATAATTGCAAAATCAAAGATTGTAGAATCAACACTCATAGACTTTACTAAACAAAAATTAGCTGGGTATAAAGTCCCTAAATCTTTCATTTATGTTGATAATTTTCCACTAACTCAATCAGGTAAGTTGAATCGTTCAGAACTTAAAAAACAGGTTCTATCCAAACTAAAGATAGAATTGGATTAGTCAAAAATATTATTATCAGTAGTAGTTTTTAAAAGTAAATCAAACAATTACATGAATATGGGTATAACATCTCCCAGAACATCCTCATTTATTGCAATAATAATGGTTGTCAGTTATTTTAGCATCGTGGTCTCTGGTGTCGCACTAGCTAATGAAATCCAATTAATTATTCTACTTCTTATTAGTACATTTATTTTTATATCTGCACTCAATTTTGCAGGTGATGAATTAAAGGACACAGAGGGGGTTCTAAGTATATTTGATTTAGATTCTTCCAAGTTATTTGGAATAGTATTTTTTGCAGCTTTTATTGCGATTGGGTATGATGCTTTTGTAATGATGCTTATACAAATTGGTGGAGGTAAAGTGTTTGAAAGCGATCCACTGTTAAGTCAACTACCATATATTCTATTTGTAATTATCATTGGATTTCTTGTTATATTCCCTTTCATCCAGTTTCTGTATCTATCCCGTCCTGGTGAAGATTCAAGTATTCCCGTCGATACCTATTTAGAACGATTATTAGAGAAAGTTTCCTCAATTGTAAAATCTCCACTCATCGCGACTATATTAGTTTATTTTTTTACATATATGTTGCCAATTTATATTATTTATCAGTACTTACCTGATTTTAAGTTGATTACAGCAATATTGCTATGGGCAACGATTCTACCTTTAATCAGCCTTGGTGCCTTAGCTGGGACTGGTTTTGGTGAAGATTTAAATAGATTAAGGATGGTTCGCTCACCATTTCGAGATTTGTTTAAACTTGGATTGCCAAAAATTTCAATTAGACAATTAAAAGTTGATATTGGTGGATTGTTTCTGGTAATTATAGCTATTCAAGCTTTAATAACAACAACATACTTTGGTATCAATGGTATATTTATTTGGTTAGACATATCAGTTGGCCCTTTTAATAATCAATCAACTCAAAACAGTGCAGGATTTTTAATTAATTTAATATTATTACTGATAACTTTGTTTAATAAAGGTAGGGGGTCTGTAAAAGAATTAAAACAGGTATGGACTGAAAGTGGATTTAAAGTAAATGCACTACAAATATTTCTTCCAGTCTTTGTATTTTTAGGTGTTTTATTAACATCTGGATTGGAGTTGTTTATCCAAAGAAGTGGTTCTGGAAATTATGGAGTCTTGGCAGAGTTTGATTTGCAATCTCATTATCGAATAACCTCATTCTTTTTGGTTATTCAGAATTTTGTTTTAGTATTGGTAGCAATTAGAATTTTTAGAAATCCGCCTGGTTCTGTAGAACGTAGACTTGTTAAGGAAATTCCTAATTTTTATAAAAATGATGTTAATGGATATCTCTACATGTTTAATAAATTTAAATCTCCCAGATCATTAGAAAATTTAATAATAGAATCAACAAAATTGATTGATGACAATCCAAAAAACATAGAATTATTAAAGGGAATAATTAATAAAAGTCTAGTACATGATAGTCCAAGAGTACAAAGAGCTGCTGCAGAGTTTGTCACTGCATATATTGATACTATGGTAGATGTAGACATGGATATGATACATCTTAATACCTTGATACTAAATTCAACATATACACCGGTAAAAATATTTGGTATTAGAAATTTAAAGCGAATTATCCAGTTCTTGGATGAAATATCAAAAGAAAATGCAATTCAAAATTTAATCGATAATTTAGGGCATGAAGATGATGTTGTTTCATGGGATGCTGGTCTGACATTACAAAGAGTTGTATTTGAAGATCCTAAATATCGAAATTTTGTGCTAGCATTGGTTATTAAAACATTAGCCACAACAAATAATCAAAGTACAATTGATTCAATTAAAAGGTTTCTTCATAAAATTTCCGAAACTAGTAATGAAGTTGGACAAATGGCTGTCAGTACTTTGGGAACACAATTAGCAAGTGGTATCTCTAAAAATGAAGCTAACTTATTAGAAGGAATAAAATCAGTTTTAAGAGGAAACTCATCACTTGGTTTTGATCTAATAGATCAAGTATCATTAGGAACGAATGATCCTGATGAATCAGTTCGTAAAAGAAGTTACCAAGTTTTGGTTAATTTAGCTCAATATTCAGAGAGATTAGAAGAAGAAATATTATCATTGGTGTTAAAAGGAATTTCTGATGACAGTATTGAAATTCAAACTCTTGCCTATAGTGCATTAAAAAACGAAGTACAAAGAAGTGCTTTAATGTCTGAACAAGTTTTTCAAATTATTAATGGTAAGTTTACCTTTTTAAGAGGTGATCCATTATTTGGTGCTTTGGATGTAGCTTCTTCTTTAATTATACTTGATGTAGGATTAGAGAGAAATATTTTAAAAATGATTTCTGGTGCGATCAATTCGAGTACTCCTCTTATTAGGGCACGTGTTCTTGAACTATGTTCTCAAATAGCAGAAAAAATTCCTGAGCTATCTGATGATATTTATCTCCTTGCCGAGTCTAATTTAGGTCATGCAGATGAACTAGTTCGAGAGAGAGCAGTAAATACAGTAGGTATGTGTGTTGTTGGGAATTCTGAACTTGCAAAGCCGGTTTATCGTAAAATTAATGCGTTAAGTCAAGATAGCTCATTTAAAGTGCAATTAGCAACAATTGAGGCTAAAGGATATGTAGCTACAGCTTCTCGAGAATTATCTGATGAAATCTTTGACAGTTTAGCTCCTCTTTTGAAAGATCTAGATTGGCAGGTTCGATTAGCTTCATTGAATGGTTTATTTGCTGCAACAAAAAGAAGGAGGACTCTTAGGGAGGATTTGGTTAAACAAACCATACTTGCGTTAGATGATGAAAATCGAAATATCCAAATCCGAGCATTAGATATCATGTCTTGGCTGATTAATGATAATAGAGATACGATTGATACATTCTTAAAAGTTATCCGTCGAAAATTAAAGCTAAGTGATGATAGATCAAAATCAATATTTTATGATGGCTTGAATTTAATTGCAGAAACTAGAGATTTATCGCGACTTGAAAAAATACTCAATCATTTTGAATCTTCATTTATCAGTGATGTAACATCATTAAGATTATCTATGTCTGAAACATTGAAAACAGTATTGAATAATTTAGCTGTTGTTAAGGGAAGTACTCGTGGTATTCATAAGAATCTAAATATTATTCTTAATTATCTGCTCAAGGGTGCTAATTCAATGCATGCGGGAGTTAGAAAAACAGCATATGAAAATATCGTTGCAATTTGTCTAATTATTCCACATTATCCAGTTTCTAAACGTGGGAGGAGCATAATTGAAAAAGGATTAAAGATGGAAAGAGATGCATTTTTGAAAGAATATCTTGAAGAAGTAAGAGACAAAGTGTATACCATGATATTCTAATAATTATGTATAAATATTTACTGTTTTTTTAGTTTTCTTGGTTTCTGCTAACTCAAATTAGAAAAATTTAATTTTCGCTTAAATTGAATTCCATTTGTTTATTAAGTTGATTTAATATATTAACCTTATG
The DNA here is from genome assembly GCA_029882335.1 of Candidatus Heimdallarchaeota archaeon. Taxonomy (GTDB): domain Archaea; phylum Asgardarchaeota; class Heimdallarchaeia; order Heimdallarchaeales; family Kariarchaeaceae; genus JAOUKW01. Next base: position 17,078 of record JAOUKW010000013.1, read on the forward strand.
AGTTCTCATTATGGAATATTAATATTCCTTCTTTTCATTATCCTGATAATATTTATATCGGGAATTCGATTAGTTAAAGAATATGAGCGAGTCGTGATTTTTCGACTCGGGCGTTTTAACGGGGTTAAAGGACCCGGATTATTTTGGATAATACCTTATTTAGATAAATCTATAAAAGTTGATCTTAGAACCCAAGTAATTGATGTTCCTCGTCAAGAAGCAATAACAAAGGATAATGTTCCTGCAGTAGTAAATGCTGCAGTGTTTTATCAGATTAATGAACCTGCAAAGGCAATTATTAGAGTTGAGAATTATAGATATGCAATCTCTCAAATTGCACAAACAACACTTAGAAGTGTAATTGGAGCTGTAGATTTGGATGAATTGTTATCAAATCGCGCAAAAGTTAATGCAGAAATATTAACCCTCCTAGACGAAGCCTCTGATGCCTGGGGAGTAGATGTAAGCAAAGTTGAATTGAAAGATTTAGAATTACCAGATAACATGAAGAGAGCAATGGCAAAACAAGCAGAATCAGAAAGAGAGAGACGATCTCGAATTATATTAGCTGAAGGTGAATTAGAAGCTTCAAAGAAATTATCCGAAGCAGCAAAAATGATGTCTGAACATGGTGGTGTTACATTGAGATTATTACAAACTATTCAAGAAATTTCAACTGAAAATACATCAACTGTAATCATCCCCTTTCCAGCAGATTTAACTGGTGCTGTATCACGTATGTTACACCAAAATTCAAAATCACTTCCCTCAAAAGAAGATTAATAATTAATTAAATTCAGAGATGAGAATTGTAAGAATAATTCCGTTGCATGTTGTTCTAATAATTCTGTTAAATCTTCTCCAACTGCCTCATACAAATATTTCTTTTCTGATTGATGAATTAAATCGTAGAGTAAAAATATTGTAGTTTCTAGGTGTTTCTGAATTAAGTTAATGTTTGTATGATCTACATTTCCAAGGAAAAATACGAATGTAAAATCAAATTGGTCTCGAATAATAACATTTGCATTACCCACCTTTAGACCTGCATAATGACCTTCTCCTAAGAACATCTCGTAACTAACCGTTGTTAGAGATGTGATAAATCCAGCAAATAGATCTTGATCTATGTTAAATTCTCCACCTCCTTTTGGCCAAAACTTACAATAATATGGTAAATTTTCACGTGAAATGAATAATCCATAAAGTTCTGGTATTTTAGTTAATTCGTATGATGATTTATGTGATTTTAGCATGGATCTAGTATAAAATGGATTCCTTTGTGTTATCGATAATAAATTTTCTGTAGTGTAGCTGACTTTTTTCTTCATCTCAACTGTTGATTGGCAAGCCTTACTGATTATAATATGATATTGGTCCAAATTGTCCTTGTAGCTAATTACAAAATCTAGATAATCTGAATTTAGAATTTTTAATAAATAATCCAGTCTATACTCTTCAATTAAGGCAATGAGATGTATGTCAGGTCTAACTTCCTTGATTTGTGATGCGTAATTGAAGTTCCAGGTTTCTTCTTTATAGTTTTGATTGATAATTAAAGTATCAACTTCATTATGAATTAAGTATCCAATCATTCTATTATAATTGAAGAATCTCTTCACCATGAATTGTTTCTTATATTTTTTAAAAAATGAATTTAACTTTGGTAAACTATTGCCAAATATGACAATTTTTGAAGGTACGGTTTTTGTTTTTTTGGTATTGACTGATTTCGATCTTAAGGAATTAACAATATTATCAATATCTGTTTGGATATAATCATCTAATGGTAATTCTGAATTCAATAAATCCTCATATTTTTTCAATATTTTTTTGGTTGTTTGGCTTGTTTTTGCATCAACTTCCTGAATGTTAGACTTAATTAAATTGTTAACAAAGAATGAAAATTGTATATCTTTATGAAAGTGAAAATACGCAGATATACCACCAAAATTTATTTCATGAAATTCATTATTTTCATCTAAGCCATCTGAAAATAATTGTTTTCCTAATATCGTAATTGCTGATATGTATCCTGACAATAAGTATTCATCAATCATTAAGATGTCCTTGAAAAAGTGACTATACTTTGTAACCGATAAGGTTGATATTACACATCCTAAAATTTCATATACTCGAGTACCTTTTTTTTTCAAGTAAGGATGGTTCTTTTAATAAATAATAAGCAGGTGAGAATTTCGGTGGATCTTTGACCAGTTGTGCTAAAGTATCTGCAATTTCATATTTTGCTTGTTGTTCTAATATAATTGAATATGTAGAGAATTCATCTATTGGTATTGGTATATATGCATCAACTGAACCTAAATTTATAAATTCAACAAAAAATTCAATAGTATGACTCTGTGAAATTATAATTACTCTACTTATTGGATTATTCATTTTGACTATTCTAGAAAATGATATTGTATTTAGTTCCTCGGTATCATGATCTAGAACGACTAGATTGAATGATTCTTCAATAAGTAAAGATAATGCATCTTCGGGTTTTACAACATGAACTATCAGGGAAAAATTTGCTAATTCCTGTAAATTATTAGAAAAAAGAAAAGCAGTCTCAGAATTACCCACTAGTAGTAGATTTGTTATTTCTGAGTCAAATGCATCACTGTGATGTAATAATGATTTTCTAATAATATTAGAAGAATTAACATCTGACTTTTCCCCTTTCATCATTCTAAATGTGTTTTTATGGCATATATATATTATTGCACAATTTAATGGTAATGAGGATTAATCTATTAAAAATAAACAATTTAATTTTAAATTTCTAATATCAGGTATTTAGCATAATTTTATAGAACTATATTTTTATATTTTATGTTGAAATTACATGTATGGATACGAATCGGAGGAATAAACGGTCTATTAAGTCAAAGATCCCGACTGGAGATCCACCAAAATTAAAATTGCCTTCAGCTACAAATGATGAACAAAAAAAAGATGGTACTCAAAACAAAAAAGTGAACTTAGGAATTGAATCCCATAAAAAACCTGCACCTATAAAAATTTCAAAAATTTCCGAACCAAGAAGGTTTCGATTAAAAAGGAATTCTCGTCCTAAAGATAGAGGTGATATTGATTTATCTGAGCAAAATACTAAATCAATTGTTCCACCAAGTTCAAGAAATGATGGACTGAGAGATGATGCTCTAAGACAAACTAAACCAATTAAATCACCAAGTAAACGAAAAGATATAGTTATGAATATTTCTGATGACGTTGAGGATTTAGAATTAAATCCTTCAAAATTTCCAAAAGATAAAATTCCTAGGGACAAAAGACCTAAATAATTCAAGTTAATCATTAGTATAGGTGAATAATATTTCAATCGACAAAATAAATTCAATTCTTCAGCCCTCACTAGATCTGATTGATAATATGAAAGATGAATTAATTAATTTGACAATAGAAATAACTGAAACTATAGCTCCAACATTTATGGAATTTCAAAGGGGAGAGCTTATTTTTCGAAAATTTATAGAAATGGGTTATATTGTAAAAAGAGACGAAGTTGGTAATATTATTGCGAGTAGTGATTTAAACAAGTTAGACGATAGTATTATTGTATCTGCTCATTTGGATACAGTATTTCCTGATGATATTACAGTAAAAGTAACTCGCAAAGGTGATATTTTACATGGTCCTGGTGTAGGAGATGATTCAAGAGGTTTGGCAGTATTGTTAACCTTAGCAAGATTTTTAATGCCATTATCAAAGAAATTTCCCATAGTTTATGTAGCTACCGTTGGTGAGGAGGGAATGGGTGATTTACGAGGAGTAAAACATTTATTTAATAAGATTAATGCTGATAATTTGCTTTCTTGTAGGGTTTTTATAACAATTGATGGTTCAGGATCTTCTAGGATAATAACAGGTGCAACAGGCTCCAAGAGGTATCGAGTTTTATATTTTGGACCTGGTGGTCATTCATATGGTGCATTTGGAACAGTTAATCCAATCTATGCAATGTCAAAGTTTTTGGTTGAATTTGCTAATATTACTGTTTCTAAATCCCCAAAAACTACTTTTTCAGCCGGTCTAATTAATGGTGGTACCTCTATCAATGCAATACCGGAGAAAGTATGGGTAGATATTGATTTAAGATCAGAAAATGAACAGAAATTAATTGAATTACAAAATAAAGTATTTGGTTTAATTGATTCATCAATATATATTGAAAATTCGAAGGGTACTGGAACAATTTCATATGAAATTAAAGAACTAGGGGATCGTCCCTGTGGTTTGTTGGATAGTAACTCTGAATTATATGAATTAATCAAATCGGTCAATACTTTTTTTGATATAGAGACCGATTTCATGTACAGTTCTACAGATGCTAACTTTCCTCTAAGCATTGGTATTCCTGCTTTTGCAATTGGTGGTATTGAAATATCTGGTAGGGCTCACACTGTTGATGAATGGATAGATGCAGGTGAATCAAGTTTATTAATAATAAAAAGGAATTTAATGCTTATTGGTGCTTTAAGTCTTCAGGATTAAAATTGTTGATGTTGTTCAAGTAAGAATTCATCTATTACTTCCCGAATAATATAAAGTAAGGAATCTTCTTCATTTGTAATGAAATTATCAAATTCTGCCACTGAAATAGCATCATCATATATTTTCTTAATTAGAAAAGTTATTTTTTGTTTTTCTTTATCATCAAGTATTTTATCTCTCCAAGCTCCTTTTACATAATTCAGTAGGTTTAAGATGTTTGCATCTGTCACAGTGAGTATTCTTTCCTCGTCATATGTAATATCCCCATCTTTTGCTGCAGTTTTGTATAATTTCACCATAAGTTTCCACCCCTTTTCTCGAATGATGATTTCTTTCATTATTTGTTACTGAACATATAAATCTAATAACTTTTCTCTTATTGAAATAAATTTTTTAATTTTAATAATTTTATAGTGATTTTTCAAGCAAAAAATCCGATTATTCCTGTTACTGCGTATATTATTCCAAATAAGACAAGAATTAGATCAAATAAATAAATAGATAATAATGTGTAGCCGATTCCAACACCAATTGCTAATAATAAGCCAATTAAAGTGCCTGGTAATCCTCCATTTGAATGAGGTCCCCATCTGATAAATTTATATCGAATAAATGATCGTAAAAGTAAAAATAGTGAAAAAAATAGATATGGTATTGACAATAAAGCTGAAAACAAAATAAGAAATGTAATTTCATTGGAGAAGATTGATGTTGATACCGATATTTGACTGAATGAGTAGGCCGAATTTGCTCCAAGTGAAGTTCCCAAATATGAAAATATGAGTGGTAATATAGGCAAGCCGACAACAAAAAATAATTCATTAAAAGTAGCTTTATGTTTTTTATAGTATAATGAACGAGTTAACACAAAGATGGTAATTGTACCATAGATAGAGAAAAATAAGAATTGATTTGCTTCCTCAACCTTTCCTTCTATAAAATAAAAGATAAACACACCAAATAGAACAATTGCTGTAAATATTGAAACTTTATGATAAAAAGCCATGCTTATATTATCTAATTCATAATTCATAAAAAAGTCTGAGGATGACTTTCATCTTCAATGTAGGAAAATTATAATTTATTAACATATTTTTGATATTGACTTTCTATTACCACACCATCTCTAAATAATCCTTTCGATGATTTTATATTTTTATTGCACCTTGGGCACATTTCACTCTGAGTTAACCATTGTTTAAGTTCAGTAAGATGTGCTGGGAATTTACAACTCGGACAAACTACAACACTCTGCTTACCATTTATGCTGAAGGCCTCATAACATACAATACATTTTAAATCATCCTTACGTATAGAACCAGTAGGGATCAATTTCTTTAACTGCCCATTTGATTTTGATTTCGGTTGAGATTCATAATTAGGTCTTGAGCTATTATTTACTGGAACGCCATTACTTACTTGAATATCTGATGATGTTGATCTTGGATTTGATCTGTCATTTGTTGAATTTGTATTTGTAGTGTTACTAGCAATGTTTCGATAACCTTGAGTTGGTCTAGTACTAATTTCTCTTCGACCAGAACGAGAAGTCGTTGGTATTTCTCTTCTACTATTTCTAGAGGTTGAGTTTTGAGATTGAGTGTTTCTAGGTGCATCTAAACTTGTTGTTCGAGAGGATGTAGTACTTGGCCTATATAATCCCTGTTCAAAATCTCTCTCTCTTGTTGATTGTACATTTGGTTTTATTAATTTATAAAAGATAAAGAATATTGACCAAATAATAAATAATAAACCTATAAAATCTATTTGCTCGAATAGGAATATACTAGTAAGAAATAGAATTACAATTATTAAGTGAAAAAAGAGAGGAAGCTTTGTGGGACCATGGATTCTTCTTCTTACAACGAATCCACTGTATGTGCCTTGGTAAAAATTATTTAGCAATTTTCCTATTATAAAAAATGGAGGAATTAGTGATAGAGATGTAATTTTTGATGATGTAAATAATTCAAATTTAGTCGACCAAATTGGTATTTCCAAATAATCTTTTCCTATACTATTGGGTATAATAAATGAACCAACCAGCATTATGCACAGTGGAATTACTAAAAATTGTGAACTTGCTGGTATAGCATCATGATTCCGATAATATTTGTATTCTGTAACAAAAACAACAGTCAATGAAAGATAAAATGTTGTATATATGATAAATAATGAGACAGGCAAATCATCAGCTATAAAATATTCTAATATGGTTAGTACCAAACCTAAGATAATCATACCCGATATGATTTGCTTTCTATCCATCAGAATCCACTCTATTTATAATCCAAAAATCCCATGCCTTCTTGCATCATGTCTATTATTTGGAATGATGCTTGGGTATTCATGCCTTCAATTTCAGAGGATAGTTCTGTATATCTCATTTTATCTCTGGTATTTGTTGTATTTCGAAAAACACCAAATCCGTAGTCGTGTTTGCTTATTGTAGTAGGGTCAATTACCAGTGCAATGGATTTATCCCAAAATGCTTGATATCTGGCTTGCGTATTAAAATCATCGGTACTTAGAAAATTACCATAACTTGGATGACTATGATACCAACCTATGATAAAGTTTCCTTTAGGTGTGTTTTCTACAACTTTAGCCACAGATCCGGTCTCTAAAATACTCACTGAAACTGCATCACCATGTCCTATTGGCCACGCATCTTCGACAATTATTTGTTCAATGGGAGTATTTTCATTTTTTATGTATCCTGTAAGTAATCCAATTACTTCAACCCATTTACCTTGGGGAATATTCTTATTAGCATATTTTTTTGAATGAAAAACAATTTTCAGATAAGCTTTGCTACTTAATACAATGGGTATATGTTTTTCTGTGGAAATATCTTCAATCTCATCTATTTCTATATTATCATCTTTGGAGTGAATTTCTGTATTTCCTTCAAATTCAATAT
>JAOUKW010000634.1 GCA_029882335.1 Candidatus Heimdallarchaeota archaeon
AACGAGTTGTTAAAAAATTATTATGAAGCATATTATCATCCTTGAGATTATTAGCTTAAATAATATTGAATATTCATTTACTAACGATAGATCAATAGTTTATACGATATTCAAATAAAATAAAAATTAAAATGATATTTGCGTATTTAATTCCAAATGACAATTAGATTTTACTAGAATCCAAGGTCAAATACAACAAATCCTCCTTGACTACCAATCGAGTAGATAGAGAATTTTTTATTTTTATATGTTTCAATATCGATTTTTTGTAAAGGATAAATTTCTATTGGAAACTTAGGTTCTTCGTCATTCGATTTTTGTTTCTTCTCAAATATACTTTTACATTCATTAATTTGTTTAGAAGCATCCTTATCCCAAAAACCAAGAGGCTCTTCAATATTCTTCTTATCTAGATCCTTCAGACTATTGATCCTTATTGGTTCAACATTTTTTGCTATTAACATTTCTTCAAGTTCTTTTCCTTTAAGCATTTTACTCTTACTCATTTCTTTTCCGATTTGTTCATTCCAGAAAAAGTAAAATTCTTCGCCTCCAACAATGGGTACAGGTGAAAGAGGAAATAGATAATTTATACCAGTACCTTCACAATTTTTACAAGTACTACCTCCATTACCCTTGCATTTATTACACACAACTGTTTTTACACCACCACAATTTTCACAATTTAATTTTCCTTTTCCATGACAATCACCACAAGGAACTTTCCTTTCTACAGTCTCAATTTTTCCTTTTTCATCATATATATCTACCTTCACAATGATCTTACTCTCACCTTTGCAAGAATTGCAACGTAGTTTTTTTTCATCCTTACATTTATCACAACTAACCTTTCCAGATCCATTACAATTTTTACAACCAGAAGCACCATGACCTGAACATTTACCACATTTAACTTCCTTAATTTGGTCATAAAGATAAACTGTGACATCATTTTCTTTCCAATCTTCCTTACTTATTTTGGTTTTAAAATGATAAAATTTTTCTTTTTCCAATTGTTTGTAGGAATACTGTTTATCACTATCTTTAGCTTTTGGTAGAGATACCTGTACTTTACTTCTAAAAAATAATGCAGGAGATTTGTTAATTTCCTTTCCCACAACCTCCATAGGAGATATATCTGCGGGTTTTCTTCCAAATACTTTTTCAATTTCGCCTGCAGGTTTAGATTTTAACCATTGTTGAAATACTTCATCAGGTAGTGGAGTTTTTAATGCCATGTAAATTATATTGTAAAATTGTAGTAAAAAACTTTAGTGATATTTCAATAAATTAAAAATAGAAATCATTTTTATTATAAAAAATCAACTTAAAAGTAAATATCATTACCTTTTATTTCAATTTCAATAAATATTTTACAGAATCTATATCAATTGGATTAGTTTTAAAATGAATTAACTATACTGTACATTATGGATGATAAATCCTATTTCAAGGTCGATATTCATTCACATATACTTCCTAAAGAGATACCTAAATTTAAAGATAAATTCGGATATGGCGGATTTATCAGACTAAAACATTCAAACGATGAATTTGCAGATATGATGAAAGATAATGGAACAT
>JAOUKW010000014.1 GCA_029882335.1 Candidatus Heimdallarchaeota archaeon
AAATATTTTATTTGGTTTTATGTATTCAAACATACCAGCGATCAACTCTCTTGAGTCATTATATATGAATTTAGAGCGTGCAATTGTTTTTGGAGGATTAATTGAGATAAATAAAAGACTAGGAAATGATGAATTCCCTTTGATTGATCAGTATTATTATCAGGATCATTATCAAATGGATAAATCACCTGAATTTCCTATAGTTACAAAAATAGGTTCTGCTCATAGTGGGTTTGGTAAGATGAAAATTGAGTCAAGACAGAGATTTCAGGATTTTGCCTCGGTGATGGCATTGTATAAGGATTATGTAACCTCTGAGCCATTTATCCCGGTGGAATATGATTTTCGAATTCAAAAAATTGGTACATCCTATCGCGGATTGAAGAGAATTTCTACAAATTGGAAAGCAAATACAGGTTCCTACATGCTTGAGGAAATTCCTGTGAGTGATAAACATAAAAAATGGGTGGATGAATGTAGTGAATTATTTGGAGGGATGGATATATTAGCTCTTGATGCATTGAGAACCAAAGATGGTGATGAATATATTATTGAATTGAATGATTGTAGAATAGGTTTTCCAGAAGAATTTAAGCAGGAAGATATGAAAGATGTATGTAAATCAACAATATCGAAAATGAATTCAATTTTTTAGTTACATTGAGATACTTGATAATGTAATTATGATTGCTACGAGTTTATGTTTAGACTATAGAATGAGATCAAGTTTATAATTGATATTTGTTTTTTTTAACAAAATATGCGTCGATATAATCTAGATATTGAATCTACTTTGGTTTGATTGCATCTAAGTAATGTAATCCTGCAGAGAATGGGCTCAATCGATAAATTTTCTATTCAAAACGCGATTATATGAATGATAATCCTTAAATCGAGTTATCAAGGTCAATTTTCAGGATGACACTTGATTTAGTATTTTCTGATTTAGATGTGGAGATGAAGGAGTATGATTTCAACTTATTGACAGATGAGGAATGGGAATCGTATTTCATTCATTTTGAAAAAATATCAAGGGAGAGATTTCCCAGTTATCCATTGATGGATCGTGACTTGAGAAAACAGTTCTTAACGGTAAATGATCCTAATCTTACCACTCATCGAATGTTAATCTTTGATCGTACAAAACCAGTGATTAATCGTTGTATTGGATATGCATATATTGGTTATGTTCATCAAAAATCCAACAATTATGAGGCAAATAAGCATTTTGCAGAAATCCATATTACACTTGATAAGGAATACAGAAGAAAAGGTATAGCTACAGGTATTTTTAATTTATTTGGTGATTTTACTCGTAGTTTGGGTAGATCAAGGCTTATGGTTTGGACGGTGACAGATACAGGTAAGTTGACTTGTGAGAGTTTTAATGGTGAGTTAACGCATAAACATTATTCTAATAAATCTGAAATCAAGGAGTTAGATTGGCAGATGATAGATGATTGGATTGAAGAGGGAAGGAAAAAAGCAGTTGGCGTAACTTTGGAAAGGTATAATGAGATCCCAGAAGATGATATTGAGGAATATGCCAGAGTATATACAGAAGTTGAAAATCAGGCACCAGATGGATCATCGGGTAGAATTGCAGTTACACCTGAGCACATTAGAATTGGGGAAAAAAGGGCGAAAGATATTGGTACAACAATTACTGTGATTATTTCCAGAGAGGAGGATGGTGTAATCAGTGGATTGACGGAGATTATGTATAATCCACGAGAATCTGATAAAATCCAGCAGGAATTGACGGGTGTATTGGAAAAATACAGAGGAAGAGGTCTGGGAAAATGGTTAAAGGCAGAGATGTTGGTACATATTCGTTCTACATATCCCGATGTTACCTATATTTCAACAGGGAACGCAATGGAGAATGCACCGATGTTATCGATAAATAATAGGTTAGGATTTAAACCGCAAAATGTATGGCATGTGTATGAATTTGATCTCTAGTAATAGTTGACTAGTGTATGAATTTTAAAGTTGAGTAACAATGTTGAAGTATATTTTAATAGTTGAGTTTATTTGTTTTTTTTTTAGGTAAGTAGTTTGGATTTGTTTTATTTCAAAGCAATAAATGATGGTAAAATCCAGTAGTACAACCTCTGCTTCCGTCTATCAATGGCGTATAACCGGGGTTATGTGTAATTATGTGAAATAAAAAAGAATGGTTCTTCTGATGAAATTTATTGAGTAATGGAAAACTCATATTAAGCAATGTAATTTCGTTATAGTGAGCAGTAATTGATCTGTTTTATTTAGACTGTCTTCAATTATTTATTCTTCAGCAATGGGTAAGATAATTTGAAATTCAGTTCCTTCTCCAATTTGACTGACTACACTGATTATACCATTGTGTTGTGTCATGGTGGCTTGGGTGCTGGCTAGTCCCAATCCTGTACCTGCATGCCCTTTGGTAGTAAAAAATGGCTCGAAAATTGAATTAATGATAGTTTGGCTGATACCAGAACCGGAATCGCGAATTCGAATGTCAATTAATTTAGTTTTTCCGTTATTTTTGTATGGTACTGATATAGTACTGAGTTCGGATGCAATGATATTAGTTGTTTCTATATTTAATTTACCACCTAAAGGCATGGCGTCTTTTGCATTGATGAATAGATTGAGTAGTGAATTTTGTATGCTATCTTTGTCACCTAGTATAATATCATCGGTCGCTTGAAGCATGGTAGTTATGTTTATCTTTTTCAAGGTGGTTTTACTTAGGTTGATGGTTTCATCAATGATATCATGTAATTTTAGTAGTTCGAATTTGTACTCTGATTTTTTGGTGAAAATAAGTAATTTCTTGATAAGTTTACTTCCATTATCAGTTGCTTTTTCGATGATATCAACAATTGTTTGCATTTCTTCTTTTTCTTGAAATTTGGATTGTAATATATTAACTCCTCCATCGATGATGGTGAATATATTTCCAAGATCATGAGTTACTTCACTGGCAATTCTTCCAATAGCCTCCATTTTTTGTAGGTGAATAGATTGTTCTTGTATGGATTTATTAATTTTCTCCTGTTGTAATTCCCTGGTTATATCTTCGATGAATGAGAGATAATATTTTTTACCAGAGGACTTGTCTGTTAGAATTTTATAGGTGACTTTTACCCATATAATCCTTCCATCTTTTGTTTTGTATCGTTTTTTTAATTGGACCATATCTCGTTTTCCCAGAGTGAGTTCATTCATGAGTGGAATTTGATTCTCTAATTCCTCGGGAAAGCTGATATCTGTGGTTTTTACTTCTATCAATTCCTCTTTTGTATAATTTAGCATGTGTTCAAAGGTTTGATTGGTTAAGTTGAATGAACCGTCAATTTCATTGATGATGATACCTACAGGTAATTCATTAAAAACGGATTTATAAATTTCCTGTGATGTATTATCTTTGTTTCTTTCGTTTGCGTCTTTTACTTTGGTTATATTTCGAACTATAGGATGAAGTACAACTTCCATATCACATATTTGTTGATTATTCATCACTACTGATCCACTCATTCTACATGGGATAAGGGTATTATCTTGAAGTTTAATAATTACTTCCAAATCAGAAAAGTTAGTATCATTGAGTAATATGAATGATTGGTTTAAGTTGCTTAGAAATAAATCCCCAAGTGTTCTGCTGGATAAATCATCGATAGTATATCCAAATACAGAGGTAAAAGTTGGATTGAGATAAACAACCTTAGATTTCATTACAATTAGTATGGGGTCTTTAATGAAGTTAAATACATCACTTATTTTTTTACCAATAGGGACTGCAACATCACTATAATTCATTTAATCTATCCTACTTCTCTGTTAAGTAGTAATCACCATAAGATTATATAAATATAAAGCCATTTCCATTTATCCAAATAATTATAAGTAAAAGATAAAAGTATTTAAGGTTAATAATTAAACAGGATATTTTACCTTGATATATTGTAATAGTATATAATTAGGATTACTATTTTTAGTATAATGTTACTTGTGAAAACTAAATTGATAGCATTATGATATATTAGATTATAATATAATTGTATTTTGAGAGTTTAATTAGAATATATATTTTACGCAAAAATTAATGCAATTATGGCGACAATTAGAAATAGCCAGATGATAAACAGAATAATTACAGTAATTGCAAAGGCTAATAATAGTGCCATAAATGCAGCAATAATACTAACTCCAGTAAAGGAAGATAATCCAAGTAAAAGAGTAATAAAGAAACATAGGAAAATAATATTACTTATTTGACTTAAACCAATTAGTGCGAATATTGAACCTACAATATTCCAAACATATGCAAAACAGAAAATTCTAACTACACCCATGGTAGTACTGCTTTTTCCACCAAACATTTTGAGAAACATATTTACAAGAAAGCTAAAGAACAGAAGGAATAAGAATTGAAATGCAATTCCTACGACAATTCTTTGGAGTGCTGTATCACCTAAATCTTCTGAAAATGATAGTCCAGTCAATATTGAAGTGATAATGAAAATGATCATACCTAGACCAGTACTTCCATCATCATTACCAATTTGTTTTAAAGAATCACCTTTAAAGGTCAATGGGGCAAGGATTTTTTCACCTGTTGTCAATGCCATTAAATCAACTTTTATTCATGCATTTAATAAATTTTGCACGTTGGAATAATTATTCATTCTATAATTAATTTGATTTGGATTAACAATTCATTGATGAAATCAAATAATGAGTATAATTGGATCTCTGATTGTTGAGCTATTTAAGGTTCAATAATTTTCATTCGAATTTATTGAGGATTTTGAGTAATTTGAATTTTTATTGAGAAATATTTTGAGGAAAGTGAAAGGTTGAAAGTATGTATTTGGAATATTATTTCAAAAAGATGGGTAAAATTTATTTTTTATTAGTTCTTGATACTTACAATGTTTACATTATTCCGATTGTTTACGATGATAGTGAACATATTTATTGATATTTTGTATACATTCTTATATTCTCTAGAATGTATGCATTAATATTTTTAATTTTTGAATGATTTATTACTATATTATTATTTATTTAACATATGCTTATTGTTTTAATCAATTCTTTTATTGTTTACATTATATCGATTGTTTTGGATACTATGTACTCATTATAAAATACTCGACTTATGAACCGTAAAATAATCATTAAAATAATCATTACTATAACACTTAGTACGATTGACTTATTGATTGTCTCAATAAATTTCATGATAACCAAAATAATTGTGGATAGTAAATTCATTTGTTAGTTAATGAAGTCACAAATAATTACATGATAAAAGTTATTTTATCGGAATTTCGAATTAGATTATTACAACTTATGATAGTATCAGTCTATTCATTGAATTCATAAATCCGTATAGTTGTATTATTTTACATTTATACTAATAATGTTCTTCAATTAATGCTAATTTAAGTCTTAAATATATTTATGGCCGATAAACAATGATTATAATTTTATAATATTAATGGTGTAATAAAAATGATTATGACATTAAAAATTAAATTTCCTACATATTCTGATATTAGAGAATTAAAATTGACACTAGAAGAGGCTGCTGATTTGGCAAAATGTTTTATTAGTTGGGATAAGGGTGATCACTGGCCTGGTGGTTTTACTGCTGGATCAGAATTTACACCAGAATATGTCATGCAAAGATTCATGAAGCAGCTTAAATTTCTGGGTCAATATGTAATAGATAATCAATTAAAACAGCAAGATGATTCCATTGGTTTCTTAGGCTATGTCAATTTAGCTCAACATAAGGATACTGATGCATATTATATTCCTTTATTAGGTGTCAATCCTGATTTTCATGGTCATGGATATGGTAAATCTATGTTATTAAGTTGTCTTCAAAGAAGTATTGTTGATGGTAAAAGAAGATTAGATCTTAATACGTGGAGTGGTAATCTCAAAGCAGTTCCTTTATACAAAAAGGTTGGATTTTTCTGGCATCCCAAGACAGAAGTCTTGATGACCAACTTCTTACCAGCAGTTCTTGGTTCTGAATTTTTGTCTCCATTCTTTTCCAAACATGATTGGTATACTACCCGAAAGGTGGATATTACTCAGGCAGAAGATATCTTAGAAGAGGATGATCAATTTATCTATAGATATTATTTTGAGGAAGAAACAGATCGACTGATAGCAACCATTGATAGAGAGGCGAAGGAACTCAGTGGTATTGATTTAACATTTGATGGTTTAGATCTTGAAATACAATTGCAATGTCTTCCTAATCGTGGGTACAAGGGTATCGATCAACCTGCAATAATTTTATTGATTAATAATCGTGCAGATAAATCTCTGGATATACAAATTAATCCAATTGATGGTCCAGAGGCTAGTTACTCAACCAATGAAATTCCAGACCAAGTTGTGATCTCATCTAACCAGAGTGTGAGGTTTGAATCCAACCTGCAGATATCAAATATTGTAGAAACTAGAAATCTAGAAGTATCCCCTTCACATCGTACATTAATTAGAGTAACTTGTGAGTTGGTTATAAATGGAATGTCCTTGGTGCTTGGTGCAGGTATGAGAATACAAGATGCGTTTATCCTGACCAAGCATGGATTTCATTCTTCACCGCAATTACCACAACAAACCTTCACAATTACCAATAAATATATGGATTTTTCAGGAGCATTATCAGTATTACTCAATGAGAAGGAAATTTTAACGCAATCATTGGTGATTTCAAATGAAGAGATGCTAGATGTTCCAATAGAAATTCCAGTAGAATTCATTTCAGAAACTAGGATAAATGAATTTAAGTTTATTATTCATAATGCATCATCAAAAGTAGAATTACCATATAATGTATCTAATTTCATTAATGATATTCCTATGGCATATAAAGTCAACAAGGGATATTTAATTGAAAATAGAGCAATCAGAGTGTCTTTTCACTGTGATGAGGATATATATTTAAATTGGTTTTTCAATAAAAATCATGATATTAGCACCAGTGTATATAGAAGTATGTTGTCAATAGGCCTACCTTATCCTACCACGACATCAGAATACTGGATTGAACCAATGGATGTAGAAATACTACAATTACCTGATCGAGTACAGTTGATCTTTACTAAAACAAGTAAAATCGATCATCCAGGATTAATTGTCAAATCTATTTACGAGATTCAAAGTGGAAAAGAATTCTTTACCTATTATTTTGAAATCAGTAGCAAGACTTCCAGTTTTGATAAATTGGCAATAGAAACCACAACAATCGGCAACTTTTTTGAAAATGGTGATTTTCGTGGATACTTTCCCACTGCAGATGGATTATTCAGTGATAAGGAACTACATATAAGTTATCGTGATTTTCTACAAGAATCAACTAAATATTTCTCAGAGAACTGGTGGGTTGGTGAGAATTCAAGACAAATTCTTGGTGTTGTTTGGGATGATGGTTTTGCAAAAATTCGGGCATCAAGGGCTAGTTGTCCTACTTTAGAGACACCATTATTTGAGATTTCACCCAGCAAGTCCTATGTATCACCAAAATATCGTATTGTGTTATCTAAGGGAGATTATACCATAGTCAGAAAGGTATATGCAAAAGAAGTTGCAAATCTTCCCTTTGAAGAGTTGCCGAGATTTCGACCTAAATCGATTAATCGAATTGCTGCATCCCAATTATTCCTTCCAGAGCAGCTAGGTGGGAAGGATATATTAATGGGGAATAAGGATGGGTCAATTCAATTCCAGACATACCGTAAGTCTGCTGTTAAGTACAACGGTAAATTTACCATGCAGGATCAAGTATTGGTTGGAGAATTTCAGCCTAAACATGGATCTCCAATGAATTTGAATATGAAATCAGAGAGAGTCATTGATTGTATTGAAGGTATAATTTCTTCTGGTTTATTTTCTCGTCGAATATCTGGAGTTTCGCTTAATCCATTAGGTAATGCAGAGGTATCTCAACATACAATAAATGGATTTGAAACCATTCAATTAACCAATAATTTCATTAATTTGACTGTAGTTCCTACGTATTCAGGATCAATAACATCATTGAAATTCAATGGTAAAGAGATGATTGAATCTCGTTTTCCCAGCAATGAACCATTTATTTGGTTTTCTAAATTTCCAGGGGGTATTTTCACTAGTTATGTACCAAGGTATATCTGGAGTACTAAATTAGCATTAAGTGTTGAATTTACACATAGAATAATTACTGAAGAGTTCTGGACAGGTATTGTTTTGGAAGCAAAACCGAATTGGGAAAGTGGAGTAAGACAGACAACTCAAAAAGTATCTTACTGGCTGCATCATGGACTACCACTGGTAATTATTGATTTACAGATAGAAAATCAATCTAAATCCACCAGATCATTAAGATCTGAATTAGCAATTGTACCCAATCCTGATTCTGAGATATTTGTATCGAATAAGGGAAAAATACTCAAGTATGCATATACTTTGATTGAATATAGCAATATGGTTAATTCTGGTTGGTTTGCAACATCTAGTAAAGATAGTAACAAGTATATGGGTATATTCAATTTAGATGATAAATCAGAGTTAGGTTATTATGATGCAGGTCAACAATTAACCTATATTTCTTCAATTATTGAGAATATTGTGAAACCTAATAAATCAATGAATATTCGTTTACTTCTTGCATTATCTGATAATTTAGCGTTTTTAAAAGCATTAGGAGGAGCAATTTATCAAACTTCATATCCAGTGTATCTTGAATAATGTAGTAATTAAGTACTTAAGTCATCAATAATTGATTTTCTATCATATGTACCCCAAGTGTAAAAAATTTTGCCATCTTTTATGGTAAAGAAAGTTACTCCTTCCTGAGTGAATCTCTTTCCGGGAGCTTTGATCCCCATGAATGAGTCAATTACTTCTGCAGAAAATACATAGTGTAGTACAACTTTATCGTCTTCTTCGACATAACTTTTAATTTCAATTTGAGTATTTTGTATAAGATTAGCAAAACCTGAGAATTTGTTTTTTATAAATTCAGGACCTGTTATTCCCTTGTGAAAAGGACCATCTCGATACTCATTATGCACAATTTCATGAACCAATTCCAAATTATTATTTCCAATTAGCTCTTCAAACCATAATCTTGTGATTTCTTTATTTGGAGATAAACTCATCATGGCTATATATGATTTATCAAATTTGTCTATTTTGTTATTACTACACTTTGTAATCAAAAATATACTTTTGTAATCATAATATTGGTAATTTTTAAATATTTATAGTAAAAAAAGTAAAACCTTAGTTATATGTGATTGTTAGATGAATTAATGAAGACTGCATTTACTAATGCTACCATTCATACATCTGTGGATGGTGAAATACTGGAGAATGGTACGTTAATAATAGATAATGGAAAAATTGTTGAAATTGGTCGCAATATTTCTACTGAAGGCTGTGAAGTTATTGACTGTAGTAGCAATGTGATAACACCTGGTTTTATCGATGCTCATTCTCATGTTGGACTATGGGAAGAAGGTGCCCGTGATTTTACATCTAATGATGGAAATGAATACAGTGATATAATTACTCCCTATCTTAGATCAATGGATTCTATATTTCCTGAGGACAAAGGATTTGAAAATGCAAGAATGGGTGGAGTAACAACTATGGGTATATCACATGGTTCTGCAAACGCGATTGGAGGACAATTGTGTGTGGTCAAGAGTTATGGAATCGATGTTGATAAAATGGTAATTAGAGAACCAGCAGGAGTGAAAATGGCAATGGGAGAAAATCCAAAAGGTGTGGGAGTAAATCATAAAAAAGCACCTCAAACCCGAATGGGAGTAGCTTATATCATCCGTAAATCATTTTATGAAGCAATTGACTATCGTCGTGATTGGGAAGAATATAATGATAAAATAGTTCAGAATGAGAAAAAGGAAGAAGCTGATAGAAAATACGTTAAACCGCCAAAAAAGGATATGGGAAAGGAAGTTTTACTGAAATTATTGGATAAGGAGATCCCTGCCAGATGCCATTCTCACAGAGCAGATGATATTAAAACTGCCATTCGATTATCAGAGGAATTTGGATTTAATTTGGTGATAGATCATGCGACTGAATCCTATAAAATCAAGGAAGTTATCAAGGAAAAAGGATTAACTATTGTTAATGGACCATTATTTGGAGTACCTACAAAGCGAGAGACAAAATACAAGACTATGAAGACACCAGGAATCATGGTGAAAGCAGGAGTAAAAGTATGTGTAACTACTGACGCACCAGTCGTACCCATTGAGGGATTACGAGATACGTTAATAATGGCTATCCGTGAGGGACTTCCTCAGGATCAAGCTTTGGCAACTGTAACTATTAATCCGGCAGAGGTATTAGGAGTGGAAGATAGAGTTGGTAGTTTACAAGTAGGTAAGGATGCTGATTTTTTGATTTTTAATGGAGATCCTTTTGACACCCGTACTCAGGTAGTTAGTACTTATATCGATGGTTTATTAGTTTATCAATTATCATAGTTGTGAATAATTTTCAAGAGAAATTCATTATTTTTGTGATTCAATCTTTTATTCTAATAGTTAATATACTTTAGATTTGCCAATCACACATTGTAACAATGATCACATTAGAAACATATTTCCACAGGAAATAACATAAATCACATGTTTTCACACCACTATACTGTGATATATTGTAATTAATATAAAAAAATTCAGACCCCCTTATTTCTATTGGAACTTAATGTAATTTAACATAAATTATTTATCTAAAACTCATGTACTCACAATATTTTCAATATAAGATATGTATCTATCAATATTATTCCATAGGAAATATTCCATAAATCAGGCTAAATTTTTGATATTTGTTACATGGAGTGTAATTCACAACATAAAATCATACCCCTGTGATTCTTGTGGAAGTTGTGATTAAACATTAATAATTTTATTTAAACCCTTGATAGTGCTAATTATTCATGTTTTCAATTTATTTCATTGGAAATTTTTCAAAAATGTAGTGTAAAATAATAATCATTTAGATTGAATTCTATGTAAAATTACATCTTTATAATTATCTCCAATATAATATCCTATTACCTCCAGTAACTCGAGATTATTAATTTGATTAAGATGATTTTTTGTTAATTCAACATCAGTTTTGTAGCTTGCAATTATATTATCCAAAATAAGATTATCCTGTGATTGCTCAATATCATATCCTTCTAAGTTTGGATGACGGTCAACATTTAAGATGTAGTCTTTAATAAAGGCAACATCATCAATTTTTAGAAAAGCAGTCTCAATTATAACTTCCATACCAAGACCATATGATATATATAGAGAAGCCCTATTGACTATATTTTTTAGGTAATTCTGATCTGAAATATTTCTCAATGCAGAACATTTGAGTTGAGTACTGTAAAATTTTCCTGAATGGATTATCTGTTCCAAAAATTCAACATCATTAATATGTTGAACAACATAGGGTAAATTCCATATTTTATCTGTTAGGATAAATATATTCTTGAGTAATTCTTGATCATCTCTAAGTTTGTCACAGGCAAATTTAACACCATGAGAATTCGATGATAGTGCTAATTTAACAAAATCTATTTTTCTACTAATTGGTTTCAACAACTGCTCAACTTCATTTTTATCATACATATTTTCAAGTTGTTCAATTAAATTATCTACCTCAGAATTATCATAATATCCCTCTGGTAAAGTAACAAAAGGCTTTGTCTCTATCTTCTTTATCTTTATAAGTAATTCAAGCCGTTGTAAATCAATTGGTAAAAGATTTTCTAATCTCAATAATTCTAATAGTTCTTCAATTGTCTTTGTATTTTGAATTTTTTCAATACTGTCTAAACGATCTTTAGCACTTCGATTTTTATTTCTTACAATTTCTTCATAGAAATCATCATCGCGGATTCTATGAAAATATATCTCTATATATGCATCACCAGAAATTAATCCTTCATTATATTTAGTTATTAGATATTTTTTATCAGTAATTCCCATTAGTGCATTTTCTTTAATGATTTTATCAAAAGAATCATCTTCAAATATAGAAATCAAATATTCATTTGTGTTTAACTTACGCGAAAGATGATATTGTATTTTGTAAGGAATATGTTTTAGTAAAAGCAAATCATATATTAATTTATCATCTTTTAAATTATGTACTAAATCTAATTTGATGTTCTCGGGATTTTCAATATTTTTTATGTATGTAAAGATAATTTCTTGATTTTTTATTTTCTCTTTTAATTTAATCCTAAGAGTGAAATCTTTCTCATATTCCAATAATTTGATTAAGATATTTTGATCTGATATTTGAGAAATATACTTCTCTTTAAACTTGGTGTAGTTTGTAGTAATATAAGAATTATAAAGTTCCTCTGATTTAACTGGATCTATTTCTATACCTAGTAGATCACCGTCTGTAGCCTCTGATTCTACTTTAATACGGTTGAAATAATCTGGGTCTTCAAGTAATTCTAGGGCTTTTTCTTTACCTTTACCTGAACTAATTGAAACAAATGACTTTAGAAAATCACTATCATTTACATAGTTCAATGCTTCGACGATCACTCTTACATCGAATTCTGCCAATATTCTATCTTTGATGAAACTTCTATCTTTAATCCTTGATAGAGCTTCTATTTTTCTTTTATAATTTAAATCATTTATAGCAATCTTCTTCAGAGTATCCTCATCTAATCGATCCATTCTTACACCTAATTCATATTTACCCAACTAATTATATTTAAAAATATTAAGTCTCATGTATAATTTTGTGATTAGAAAATATGATGTTTCATTGAGCAATTAGAGTAAATACAAAAAAGATCATACTTAAAAATACAACTTCAATATCTTCTATAAAATTACCAAATTAACGTATATTATGAAGGAATTATTTAAAATAGTACAGGATAATTCTTACCTATGGCTAACATTCTCAAATTCAGTAATCAAATTATTAAACAACTAGGCTTAGATGATAATGATCTTAGTCAACGTAATATTGAACATTTTACCGAAACAGAAGGACCAAGGAGAGATAAAATAGTTCTTGAGTATTTTGGAGAGGAAGGTTTTCAAACATTAATTGAAGAATTAATTTTGGCATTAGATACAGGTGATAAACAAGTTAATTCAATTATTGATCTTGGAACAGGTACTGGAACATTTCTTCTCCCCATTAGTCAACATATCAATGTAAAACATATTTATGGACTTGATTTAACCCCAGCCCTTCTTGAAATATCCATGCAGAAATTTAATAAATTAAATTTATCTACCGAAACTTCTTATATTCCAATAATTGGTGATATGGAGAAGGTAAAACAAAGTATTCAGATTAATACTACATTAAACCAAGAAATGAGTTTTCCTCATAAATTTGATTTAATCATGAGTTCACTTGCACTACATCATATTCCTAGTACATCTAATGTACTGAAGAGTATTTCTGAAATAATTAAATCTGATGGAAAAGCAGTTATTGTGGATGCAATATTATCAGATAATTCAGGAATGATACCTCAACCAGAGCACGCACATGATGGATTTGATATGATTGAGTTAAAACAATTGGCAGAAGAATATTTTAAAACAGTTCAGATTAAAGAATTATCTGTTAAATGTCATGAAACTAAAACTGATTTACGTGGAAGTGGATTATTTTTGTTAATTTTATCAGACCCATTAATTAGGAGTTAGAAGTAACTTAGCTTCTGCATTACCTTCAATTTGTCCACGCGTCCATAATAAGTCATTAATTTTACCTTTTAACCAATTTTCAGTCAGATCATTATAGTGTTTGCTTGCAAGTTGACCTGATTGACCTGGTGCATGAATTCCCTTTGAATTAGATAAATCACTGAAATCAATTATTTCTCTCCATGCAGCAGACCAGGCATTTGAGTAAAATGGATCATTCGGTAGCATTGCTGTTTGCAGTGGAGTATCTGTATCTCCACCAATTGGATATGGACCGTTATTAAATACTTTATCCATTGGAGGTTGAATAGCCATTGAATGTGGGAATTCAATTGTATGAATTTTACCCCATTGCCATTTATCTGGATTAGAACCTAATTTCTTTCTCAACCAGAGGACTGCCTTCTGAAAACTAATTCTAAGCAACTCATCTCTTCCTCCTGCTTTTTTGAGCCACCATGAATTTTCTTTATTCAATAATCTTAATAAAACCACAGTATCATTTCCATAATATTCATTGGTTGGGAATAACAATGGATCAGGACCTATACCAAGGTATTGTTCGGTTATTTCCTTACCGAGGTTAGGCTCAAATAAGTTTTTGATTAATTGATATCTAGTAACTTCATAAACTGTTCCACCACATGTATCTGGATATAAATAACCATCCCAGTTTAGAAATAAATCCAATGCATGATTAATTACAGGGTCACTTGATTTCAGATCTAACTCTTTATAGATATTCTGTAATTCTAAACCAGGTAGACACATTACATCTAATTGCATAGAGATACAATCTTCTATTGAAATTTTATCTTTACTTTCTATAAGTTGTTGTAATCGTTTGGCACGATATCCATTCATACTAATTTTGCTCATAAAATGAGGATATTTGTCATCAACTATTTTATTGTTACAGGTTACAAAATACCCTGATTTAGGATTGAATAAATGGGGCATTTTCTCAAATGGAATTTCACCTTTCCATTCATATTCTCCAGTCCATCCAGGAACTGGAAATGATCCATCACCTTTGATTCTTTTGGGAACTTTTCCAGTGCACCAATATCCAATATTACCATCAACATCTCCATATGTAGCATTTAATGAAGGAGAATGAAAATTTTTCATTGCCTCTACAAATTCATCCCAAGATTTTGCATTATTGATGTTATAAAATGCAATAATACTGGCTGGAGTTTTCAACTGCATGGATGAAAATGCTAGTTTATCATTTGTACCAGTGAGCATGTCTGGCAAAATAGGACCGTGATGAGTTACCATTACTTTTTCAAGATGATCTAATTCACCTTTTATCCTAATCATTTCATGTATGACTTCCATATCTTTCCATTTTTCTTTGAAAAGGTATTGATTTTTATCATTTATTTTTTCAATAAATAAATCTGCCACATCACTGTATGAAAAGGTAAAACCCCATCCAATTCTATCATTGTGCCCAATTAATACAAATGGAACACCAGGTATTGATACACCAGTCACATTTTGATCTTTGGATCTTATATGATTTTGGTAGAAGATATTTGGACTTGTCATATGAAGGTGGGTATCATTTGCTAGAATAGGTTTCCCAGTCACTGATTTTTCTGATGATATTACCCAGCTGTTACTACCTCCTCCTTGTGCAATAAATGGACCAGGTCCAGATTTTAAGCTGCCATCTTTTCCTCTGATATTAAATTCTATTTTTGGAACTTGAATTGGATTTTCTGGAGAATAATTTATTTCTAACTCTGCTGCATATTCTGCACCTACAGCATCAATTAGTTTACTATAGGTTAACTCATAACTCCAACCAAATGACATCATCCATGTCAACATTCTACCAAATGCATAGATATCAATTTCTGTCCATAATACTGGTTTATGTTTAACCAATGTAAACTCCACGGGAATATTTGTATCTGGACTGTTGATAAATGTATTGATTCCATTTTTATAAGCTGTAATTACTTTCTTTACCTGTTCAGGTGCATCCTCCCAATCTTTTTTGGCTAATCTATAAAATCCTAGAGTTCGTGTTATTTTATCTGTATCTAGAGCAATTTTGCCAAAAACTTCACTTAATTTACCATTTGCAGTTAGTCTGTTGAGTTCCATTTGCCATAATCTATCCTGAGCATGGACAAAACCCTGAGCAAAGTACATATCAATATCATCACCAGCTGAAATATGAGGTACTCCTGTTGTATCACGTACAATTTCTATTGGACCGTGTATTCCGGGTAATTTTAACTCTCCGTCAATCCTGGGTAACTTTTTTTTGCTACTCCTTTTAATAAATATCTTCAATGGTGGACCAAGAATTGTTGATATTAATGACATTATAACCTTTCTTTGTATTAAGACATTATAAACTTAGTTGATTTTGAACGATAAAATCCATATTTACTTGTTTATTGTGGTGAAATTATTTATTACAAGCCATATAAATAAACTCAAGGTAATAAGGATTTAAGTTATTTTTATATATTAATGTCAATTATGTGTATGTTTGATTTCTTGATTGAATTTACGATATTTATACTCTTTGGGATTATTAGTATAGCTATTAAAAATCCAATAATTAGCATTATCATATTATTATTTATATTCAGAAATTTGAGCAGATCTCCTTTGGATAAGGTAATTTCTAAGAAGAAAATCGGTAATTTTCAATTAAATAAATATCAATTGGACAACCTCAAGGAAAACAATAAATCTGTAAAAAATGCATTAGTAAAGTGGAAATTAATCTCCAGAGATGAAAAATTACTAACTCTTATACGAACCCAATCGATTGTTGAAATTATTGGAGAAGTAACTATTTTGAGACAATACAAAAAAGTTCCATTTATGCAAAAAGTAGATATTTTTGTAAGAAATGGATTGATACATCCAAAGGAAAGCAAATTTATGTTATCCTTTGCTCAGGATAGAAATAACATTGTTCATAAAGGTAGAATATATCAAAAGGACAAGTTCATAAAGAAGAGTATAGATCAATACTTGAAATTGATAAATGGAATTGTCTTGAGAATAGAGAGATCTAATCCTAATTAGAAAATGTAGTGTAAAATAAATCATGGAGTATTTATAACTATTTAATTGAAGATATATAAATAAAAATTGTTAAATGATATTAATCAAGTCATGAATGTATTTTACACTACATGTATGATAATATTCTTAATTGGAGTGGAAAATAAAGGTAACACCACCTGATACCCCCATAGTTTCATATGCGAACATCACTTCCGCGATTTCCTACAAAAATACATCTAACAGAAAATTAGAAAAAATCCAGAATTTGATAATTAAGATTATAAAAGATTAAAATAATTCTGACGTAGGGAAGGTAGAATTTATTCAAAATAAGAATATATTATTTTGGAAACAAAATAATAAATCTCAATAATTCTAATTATTATTTTTCATTAGAATTTAGGGGGTGTGGTTTAATATTTATTTATCTCAAATATTGGGATATTGTAACTAATTTTCAATAAAGTACATTTTTCTACTGACCAAGTTATACTTGAAATAGTATATCGTGTGATTAAATATTCATCTAGATTATTAATTTACTAGAATTCATGATGTAAATTTATCTATACCAATTATATTCATATTTCCTGTGGATTTCACGTGGAAATAATAAGAAATTAATCGAAACGATAATATTAATATATAATCAAAATCTATTATTTCGGACTCCAAGATTGCCGGATTCCTGTACATTTACCATGATAACTTCAAATCCAGCTGATCTAAATGCTTCTGCCATATCTGCATAAATGTAGGATGTTGATAATTGTGAGTATGGTTGTAATATAATTTCTTCTTCTCGAATATTATACTCTGATAATTCTTTGAGAATTGATATATTCTTTCCAAACATAATTTTGTTAATTTTATCAATTTCCCATTCCTTGGTGATTACTTTTTGAAATGATATTTTTTCGTAAATTAAAAGATTATTAAATGTATAAAAAGTTTCAATCATTTGTTTATTTCTTCGATATGAAATATACCAGTATGAGTAAACTATCCATGAAATTGGATTCAATAACATTATGGTTAAAACGAAATATAGAAATAATTTAACATAGATAGAATCCTTTGATTGAGATTTAGTGTAAGTCTCATACGTTAATTGATATATTTCTTTCCTTTTAGGAAATTTTTCAAGTAGTTGTTTTTTAATTTTAAAATTTAATTCTCTGGAAGGTCCTTTTGTTTCAATAGCTGGTCTGATTTTATCTTTTGAATTTGTTGTCAAATCTCCCACTAATAACACTTTCAAACATCATTCTAATTAATCTTTACAATAAACAACATATGATCTATTTAAGAGATGATAAATTGATACTAGTTTACATATTATTCTAAAAATCGTTTTAATAAGGTTACATTTGTTGTTTCGTCATCATATTCAAGAATTCCAGAATTTCTGAGATCAAACATTGCTTGTCTTACTTCAATTGCAGATATTCCTGATGCTTTTACTAGATCATTCAAAGTCCACTGATCTCTGGCACCATGAAGCATTAGTAATAATCTGACATGAGCTTGAGATTGGAAAACTTGTTCCATTAAAACCAGATATACCTCTAGTAATTGCATGGCATCAATTCCTTTTGCTTTAGTTTTTGTAATGGATTCCAATTGTTCTACTGTATTGGCTAATTGAGCTTCTATCTTATCCAACTTTTCTTTTGCAATGTTATACTTTGTAGATAGGTCTTCGTTTTCTTTTTCTAGTTGATTTACTCTAGATTGTGAATCTCCTTTTAATTTATCAATTTCAACTGATATTAAATCCCACATACCTTTAAGGTCATCTATCGAACTTTTAAACTTTGTTTCAAGTTGATCTAAAGTCATAATTCAATAATTAGTTCCTAGTATAACATATTTTCTAGTCATACTTAATAAAAGTGTTCAGTTTTTTTAGAAAATCTTATTTATATTCAATTGAATTTCTACTGCAACTATGAGAAGTAATGAAATAATAGAATTGAATGGTGTAATCTAGGTTCATAGTGATTTTATTAATAAATATATTTATTAATTTAGTATTCTCTGCATAATATAGTAAAAGGTACAGTATAACCACAGTATACTCCCATTATTTCTTGTAATCTAGATAATAGCCTAGTTTAAATAAATTTGATTTTACCCTCAATTTCCTTTCCAAAGTTTAGGAATTCGCGGAAAATTAAAATTTCACTGAATATATTGCTGTGTCTTAATATTTCTTTAATTATTACTAAATTGACAATGCATAAATTTATTCTATTGTATTGATAACACGATTAATCAATGATAGGATAATAAAATTGGCTATTAATTATAATCTTGTCACTATATTTTAAAGAGAGAATTTATCATTTAGAGTATATCTTTCTAGTAGGTGAAGAAAATAGAATACATAAAGTCTTATTTTGAGAAGTCAACACTTTGGATTAAATCTATGCTTCATCGAAAACAATCTCTACCAAAAGTACCGAGAAAGAAAGTGGAAATTCAACTACAAACTATAGAAGGTCAATTTTTAGCACAGGTGGAATTATTGAAACAATCACTAAATACTGTTGATATGTATCCTATAACTCGGGATGCTGGTAAAAGATTACTTAATGATATTACTGAATTTCTTAAATTTGATCTCACAAAGGCAAATATAAATCGAATTAAACAATCAACAGAAACCATGCTAGATTCTTCCGACTTAGTTTTATGGTTAATCCATCGCCTTCAGGGATTTTATGAGGATATTCATATATTTTTAAATACAGCGAGGAGATAATTAGTTGATTTCAAGAGCTCTAATTAGTTATCATGAGAATATTAATTCTGAGGATAACGATGTAAGTATTGGTATTACTTGGCATGGGGTTAATCCAGGAGACGATGTAGAAACTAGAATTAGAAATTATTTATTAGAAATAGATATTACTATTGAAATATCACACTTCATGACATGTGAAGGTAATTTGATATATTTAAACTGGTTGCCAGTAGAAAAAATAGGAACCACAGCTGTATTTACTATTACAAAAGATGATATTTTAGACGTATCTCACATATGCTTGAAATACGCACAAGTGGTATTGAAACACTATAATATTAAACCAAAAACTTGGGATCAATTAACAGAAGTTTATTCAGATGATGAGTTACCTAAAGTAATTCCTGATTTATACAAACAATTAGATCCGTTATGGCTTAAATATTCACTTGAAGGAGGAACAATTAATCTTCAATATAAAACAGAAACTGAATTTATGATTAGGTTTTCTCAATTTTTAGAAACATTCCCGTGGTCCATATATTTTATTGAATTTGGGGATATAAATGAAAGTGAAATTAGTTTAAATTTTGTAGATTCACAATTAGGAAATGCTATACCTCAAGATGAGTTGTATATGAAAATTGTTACCGGTGATAAGGAGGAATTTTGGTATCTTCTTTTAAAAGCCTTGATAATTCTTAAATATAAGCCTATTGAAGAAAGAAGTATTTCATTTGCCTTTACTTTACTGGTAATTTATGGAGTGACTAGTGAGTTTTTTGAACCTTTTGATAAAATAGACTTTGCACAAAAATATGTTGGTGAGTTATTGAATTTGGATGTCGATTATACAATTAATTTCATAAATACTATTTTATCTACATTGGAAACATACAATCCAAGTAAGATGATTTGTTTGACATTAATTGATTTAGCACAAGAGTTAATTCACAATAATTTTGCTGATCTTGCACGATTGGTTGAGGGTACTGCGATGGATATGGTTTTTAAATTAAATGATCATGAAGATCAATCAGAAATACTTTTTAGAATTATAGATCTTTCAACTAAGTGGGGTACTCAATTTTTAATTGATTTTATCAATGGGATTTCTACAATTTTATTGAAGGATCAACCAGGTAAAAATTTATTTTCAGAGATATTAAATAAAGTAAATGATTTATTGATAAATTCTTGGGATGGTCTATTGTGTTTGGTAAATTCGCATCTTTATGCGGGAAATACAAAAAAAGCAATGAATTTGAGATTCAGTGCCTCTAGTAAGATTTTTGATAAAACTACTAAAGCTGAAGAAATTTTTATGGGTATGAATTGGGGATTAGAACAAGATAACATTATGGAAAATGATTATTTGGAGGTTTGCATTCCCTATTTTGAAATTGCTATTAATAATATGGAGAATCAAGAACTCTTTTTGGAATATATACCTAATTTACTACAAATTGCAATGAAAAAACGTAAATTAGTAATAATTGAGGAAATTGGATATTGGATATTAAATAATCCTCATAAATTTATTTGGGAAATTAGAGATAAACTGTTGGATTCAATTCTTTTAATTAAAGAGTTAAATAACCACATAATAACTCCGTACAAATTGGCAAAGATTGATTTTCTCCTTGAGGAATCTTCAACAAAATTGATAGATAATTCAGATCAAGTAACAAAATTAATGAGGTCTCTTTACAATACCATAAACCCCTCAACTATGAATAGTACTAATGTATTAATTTCAATAACTGAGTATATTGTAATTTCTGCTGCAAAATACGATAGTTGGGATATTATTGATGAAGCAGTTGAGAGATTTACTTTGTTAATGAATGAATCAAAAGAAACTGTGTACCTTGAGTTAACAAGAATTTTTTTAAGAGGGATGAGAATAAGATCAAAATTACATAATCAACAATTGAAATATCGGGATATTGGAATATTATTATTTACAGAATCATTACGTTATCAAGATGAACTCAATAAGAAAATAATTTCTACTGATGATTATAATCAAGCAAAATGGTTATCAATGAAAACAAAATCATATGAAGATTTAGTAAATTTTTCAATCGCAGTAGCAATTAAGCTTCGTGTAGAGGGAGAATCTTGGATAGAATCTTTGGTTCCAGTTTGTAAAGATTTACTATCTAAAGATAATATTGATATGGCAAGATTATTATTTGATAGGGCTAAAGAATTAGATTTATCCGAAACAGAGAAAATTGAAATTATTAAGATAGAATTAGAAATAGTAGATATTGAACCAGATCTTCTCACTGCAGATGAAATATTTCAAAGGAGAAGTATTTTAATTGGTTCCTCACCTCAGCATTCTGCTGGTCTTCCAGTTTCAGATATAATTCAACAATATCGATTTGGAATAGCTGAATTAATTACCAAAGGTGATACTGCCAATTTGGACGAATTTCTCTTGCAGGCGATTGAGTTTACCATGCTCCATCAATTAGATGAGTTTTCTGAATTTTCAAGTTTGTTTTTGGATAACTTCAAATTAAAAATTGATACATATATTGATTCTCATAATAATCAGATATACTATTATCTAAATAATCAGATGAGAAAGCTCACTTTGAATATAAACAAAGAAGTAAGCATATTTGTCTTGCAATTGTTAAATTTAATGGTAGAGTCTAATTTATTGATTTATAATCAGGAAAATAAATATGAATATATAAAAAGGATATTGGTTATACTAAATGAATTTCTATCAATTTTACATCTGAGTAATGAAAATGATAACTTAAGAAATAAGGAAATTATGATGGCCCATCTGAAGACCGTTGATTCAATTATTTCTATTAGAAATCAGAATTTTGGTACAGTTGAATCTTTAATTGAATTATCAAGATTTTATATTTGGTTTGGCGAAATAGAATATCTATTTCACAAAATAGATTTGACATTATTAGATATAAAAAATTCAGTGAAAAAAGATCAGGGGGGTATTTCTGGCTTACTCGTTGGTCTATATTTAATTGTTGAATTGTATCAAAAATTTAACGATCCATCTTTGAATAGTAAATTACGAGAAAGAGCAATTTGGATTACCAACTTAATACATAATGAGAGTACAAATAATGAGATTGTTAAAGCAATGAGTAAATTGAAGCATGGATTTAACACGGATTTAGCTGAAACCATGAGATTATTACCAAGTACTGTAAAAATTTACCTCAAATGGATAGATTCTTATCAATTTTTAGTGAAAGAACAGTGAAGTTTTTACTGCAATATAACAAAGTGTATTTGTGGCTGGACAAAAGGATGGAAAACCACCATTTGTGAAATTAGTAACTCATGAAAGAGAAGCAAAAGAAAACATACCATTTAAAATTCAATTAGAAGCAGATTGGCCTACTCCTAGTTGGATACATCAGAATACACAAGTAGAAATTAATAAGGAAAAAAGTGAAATGATTATTTGGTATCTAGGTACAAGAAGACCAGGTGTAGCATTACAAGAAGTAAAAGATTTTACTGTGGAACTTTCAGTCGAATTTCCTAATAAGGGACTTTGGAAACTAACCGTTATGGGAAAAAATGAGAATTGGGAGAGTCAAATTACTGTAATTTGATTAATCATTATTTAATTCAGCTTCTACAGCTTCTTGAAGACTCATATTTTTTGATTTATTAGGATCTTCGGAAAAATTCATCTGTAATTTTCCTTTAACTTTTGGTTTTTGAGTATAGGTTTTTTGACCATTTATTTTTCTTTTAATTGGTTTTTGATATTTATATCCATTTGCTTTTTCTAACCAAGGTGGATTAATTGTTTTACTCCATTCTTGAACTCTTGCAAGAAAAGTTAAGATGTAATCTTTTTTAATTGTTAATCGATATGCACCTTTTGATCCACCTGAATTTTTGGTTAATGATAATTGTCCCATAGATTCAAGATCCAATTTATGAATGTATGAATTTCTAACCGTGACTGCATATGAATTATAATCTTTTATTGCAGGAGTGATTAGGATGATTGCTGCTCCCCATTCTCCAGCCAGTCTTCCGGCAATGGTACCCCTAGCTTTCCCAAAATCAACTCTATCTAAAACAATTGTAGCTAAGATTCTTGGAGTTTCTGATATTTGAAGAACTTGAGCTTTAGCAAATATATGTTTTAATAGATGATCTCTATGATTATTAGCTTTTGTTGAAAGTTCAACAATGGTTTTATCATGTTCAAAAGTTAAATTTGGATTTTCAATAAGTTTTCTTGTTATACTTTGTAAGAATTCTATATTTTTCCAAGCACCCCAAGCTACTGAGGCTTGAAAAGCTCTTAGTCCTGTTTTTTCATGTCTAAATTTTGAAGTGATATTGTACTCTCTATCACTTAAAGCACCTAGTTGTTGCAATCTCTCTGTTGATTTATCACCTAAAAAATCTTGGACTATTGAGGCAGTGGCAGATCCAATTTTTCCATGATGTACTTTAACATTTGCTCGTGTTAAATATTTTATAAGCGGCTTGCCTTGATATTTATTTGAATGAGAGTCAAAATAATATACTCTAACACCTTGTTCAACTAAATCGCTACAGGATGCTTCTATACTTTTAATATTGGCTTTATTTATACCTACATCCAATATAAAAACATCTAAAATTGATGCAATATCGGGTAAATCCAATTCATTCACCTTTTTTCTAAGCTTAGTACCTAAATTTCTGGCATTGACAAAAATAAATTCTGAATTATTTGGTGAATATTTTTTTCCGACTATTGCAGTAGAGCAAACACCATCAACATCTTCATCGCCAAAAATGATGACATTTTTTCTTGGTGCCCATTCACTCATTTTAATTTCTTGCATATAATCACCTTCTAATATTATCTTCACAGTCTATTATTAAAACAATAATATTGAAAAACATCAGGAAC
>JAOUKW010000243.1 GCA_029882335.1 Candidatus Heimdallarchaeota archaeon
ATTACAATATCATTCATAGAAAAATCAGCACCTAATGTCTCCACATATGATTGAATAAATTTTTGGTTAATATACCTTGCAAATACTGTGGTCTTTCCGGTTAGAGTATCTCCAATTCCCAAAATATATGCTATAAATACATTATCACTCATTATACAACAAAATTAATCCAATGTATTTGGTGTTTGTGAAATATTAATAATTAAATTCATCATACTAAAAGGATAAATTATCTAAACTATGAAGTTAACAATATCAGGTTTTGAAACAAAGCAGATTGATAATATCTAATTATGATTGTTGCTGGTGAAAATATATATTATAACGCCGATATAACTAATGAGAGAAGCTATAAACATAATTGAGGTGAATGATTGATATTTATTAAAAACTATAATTGCAATTATTGGCCCTACAATTTGAGATATTGCCATAGACGATTCAAATAATCCTGTCGCAGTTCCTACCATTTGATTTTGTCTACCTCTTTCTTCAACAATTCTTAGCCCTCCGACTAAGAAAAATGCGAATGAACATCCTAATATTATTTGCATAAGTGAAATTTCAATAAAATTACGCGCAAATGGGAATAAGAAAAATACAAGACCTGATAGGATAGTTCCAATGATGAATTGTTTTTTTGGATTACCTTTATTTGAGATAAATCTCATTAGAAAGAATTGAGTAACAGTATTTATTGCTAATACAACCCCGATTTGAAAATTATTTAATCCTAGATTAAACTTCAAAAATAAAGTCCAATATACCCAAATTGCAGTACCTGAGCCGTGTCTCATAATGACCAACAAGTATTCAGCCCAATTTAACTTGATGATTTTTCTATAACTTGGCTTAATTTTGCGTTCTTGACTTAGATTTTCAACATTGTAATCAATTTTTAATGCAGATATGAAACCAACCAAATAGATTATAGATGCAGTGACAAAAATAAGCTCAAGCTGAAATATTTCAGCTAATAATCCATTCAATAAAGCTCCTGTTGCCCATCCTAGTGCTCGATAGGATGATAACTTTCCCATCTGAACTGATTTATCAGAAGCTAATGCAATAAGTGCTGATGGTGTAATACCCAAGCAAATTCCATTAAGAATTCTTAAAATTATAAAAAATTCAAAATTTTGTGGTAGAATATTTAGAATGATAGAAATTCCACCAAATATCAATCCTGTTAATAATATTGGTCGTCTACCCTTGATGTCTGTCAACTTTCCGAAAATAGTATTGGAAATAAATAGAAATACCGAATAAATCATTGTGAGATATCCAATTTGGAGATCAGTTATTCCTCTCTCCTTGAAGAGTAATGGTAAATAAAATACAGCTGCAGTTATTCCAATATTATACAGTGATAAAATGGAGCCAATTTCGAACTCGGTTTGAATTTTATCCTCCACAAATTCATTATAATTTCCTATGATAAGAATGAAATTGTATTATTCAATAACAAATTTGGTTTTTGAATTATTTCAAATAAAATATTGAATTACTGATTTTAATATTATTGAATGATATAATTGGTCTCTGGATTGGATACTTCATCTAATCGTTTTAATTCTTCTTGATTTAATTGGATATCCAATGCTGGTAGTAATTCATCAAGTTGTTCAACAGAATTTGCACCAATAATAGGTGAAGTAATTGACGGCTGATGTAAATTCCAAGCCAATGATAATTGTGCAATGGTTACTTCCTTTTCTTTGGCTAATTCCTCTACTCTTTCTAATATAGAAAATCCTCTATCATTAAAGAATCTAGTTTTCACACCATTTGCTCGATCTGATTCGGGTAATTCCTGATCTCTTCGATATTTACCTGTAAGAAATCCTCCTGAGAGTGGTGAGTACGGAATTACAGCAATATTATGTTGAAGACAAACTTCTTGTAAATCTGGTTCGAATCGATGTCTTCTGGCAATGGAGTAATAAGGTTGCAATGATTTATAAGATGGCAGGTTATATTTTTCAGCGATATGAAGAGCTTCTACCAATCTCCATGCTGGATAATTAGATGCACCAATGGCATTTACAAGACCTTTACTAACCAAGTTCGAAAATCCTTCTAATGTTTCTTTAATTGGTACTTGATCGTCGAATGAGTGTGATTGGTATAAATCAATCCATTTGGTCTGTAATCTATTCAAACTTCCCTTAATTTGTCTCATCATATGTCTTTTAGATAAACCACTATCATTTGGTTTTGTTGTAAATTGACCTCGTAATTTTGTTGCAAGAATCAGATCTTCTCTATTACCAGTATCTTTTAGCCATCTACCAATAATCTCTTCTGTTTTACCTGAATATGATTTATCTGACCATCTTGTATAAATATCTGCAGTATCAAAAAAATTAATTCCAGCATCCCATGCTCTATTCATTACTTCAAAAGATGCCTTTTCATCAGCAGTCCACCCAAATTGCATTGTACCCAAACAAAAAGGCGATACCTTCATACCAGTTGTGCCTAAATTAACATATTTCACTATTCTAATACCCTCCTTGTTATATTAATTCGTTTGGATTGTTTTATATCTATTTCTAGAAGATCATTATTTCTCCAGACTATAATTTTAAACTAGGAAAATTGGAAATTTATAATGAATGTAATGGGCTTTTATCCTCAATATTCCCTTTATCTTCGAGTTTCCAATCAACTTTGGTATTATTTTGAAAATATTTTTCGAAAAGATAAAAATGCAATTTACAGAATCCAAGTTTTTTTCCTTTAAATTCATATATTTTAAATGCAGGATTTGAACAAGGTGGAGTATCTATTAGATTCTCTGGATCGTTTTCGTTACTTGCAATACATTGATTATCATCAATTCTTTGTAATGATTTCCGAATAAGACTCTCCATAAATTTGGCAATATTTTCATTGAAGTTTATTTGGAAATCATCATTCATAATTATGATAAAGTTTACATCTATTTAAATTGATTCAAAAACAATTTGATACGTTCATCAACTGTATTGATAAAATATTAATAATGCTGTTTTATATACTTTAAATTTGATAGATACTACTTAACTTTAATAGGCTGATTATATATGATATATATGTTAAAAATTTTAGTGATTTAGATTGTTAGGTTTGAAGTATTATTGAAGATTTATATTGTCGAATCAATCCTCATATAGGTGAATTGTCATATAAAATCAAGTTTCTAGCCATACAGTAATTCTAGTCAATAAGAAAAATATTAAAAATTGTAATTGCTTTTTTCAATTTAGAAATATCACATAAATATTAACATAGATGATAATAATGATTTATATTGGAACTACAGGTTGGGATTCAACACATTGGAATGGTTCATTTTATCCAGATAAAACTATCAATAGGTTGGAATATTATAGTAATTTCTCATCCTTTTGTGAGCTCAAATCCACATATAACAAGATACCCACAGAAAATGATATAGCATTTTACGATAAAAACACACCGAAAAGATTTATCTTTACTGTTCGCGTACCCCATGTAATAACTCAAGATTGGAAAGAATTGAAAACCGATTCAATTCAACTATTCTTGGAGAGGTTCAAAGAACTGGAAAAAAAAATAGGAACATATATATTCAAATTTCCTCGAGAGTTCGAATATAGTGTCGCTAATCAAAAATTCCTTTTGAAATTATTATCTCATTGTAGAGAGCTAACTTCTGCTCAATTTGTTGTAGATGCACACCGGTCATGGCAGTTGGATGAAATTAAAACCGAGTTATCTGCTAAAATGGCCTGCCTAATTGGAACAGATATGAATCCTTTGTCTTCATTAGTAAGAGATAATTCATTTTACTATTTACGTTTAATGGGAAATGTAGATGAAAACTCTAATCGAGTAAATAGATCAATATTGATCGATCGAAGTGCTGATCTAAAATACTGGGGCGAGCATTTAAAATTTCTAAATAATCGAGTAAAGTCAATTTTTGTTTGTATCGACGATAATTTTTCAGGTCATGCAGTTAAGGATGCTTATTTACTTAGTAAAATCCTTGATTCAAATAAAGTTCAGTATAAAGGATTTCAATCACCAAATGCTGTACCTAAAAGGAAGGTAGCAGACAAAGCAATTAAAATTTAATTTTCATCGGACATGTGATCAATTGAAATCAATACTTGTTCTTTGTACCCATAATTCATCAAGATCGCAAATGGCTGAGGGTATTATAAATCATTTATTTTCAGGAGAAATAAAAGCTTATAGTGCAGGTACTCATCCTACAGACGTAAATCCAAATGCTATTAAGGTTTTACATGAGATAGACATTGATATTAGTCACCATTTTTCTAAAAATGTTGATTATTTCAATGATACTGTCATTGATATTGTAATTACTGTATGTAATGATGCAAAGGAAACTTGTCCGTTTTATCCAGCTCAACAAATTGTTCATAAAGGATTTGAAGACCCTTCAATAGTTACAGCTAATTTAGCATTAGAAAAATATAGACAGATCAGAAATGAAATACTTGAATGGGTAAAAAGTGACGAATTTTTTACTTTAATAAAAAGTTAAACTATCAACTAAATATCCTTTCTATATGTTTTTCAATTTTATTCGCAAATATTTTTGGTTGGGGAATTTTTTGTTCTATTAATTTCCAATTCTCTTCTTTTTGTAATAAATTGATTAACTGATCTAATGTTTGTCTAGCTCGTATTGTAGAACCATGATAGCAATAGCACAGGGTTATTGAATTAATCACTTCAAATAATATTGTATTTTGTTGGTATTTTATAACATTTAATTCATCATCATGGAGTGATGCTTGTTCTAGATTAATCTTGGTAGCCATTAAAAAAGATCCAATTAAAGAATAGTTGATATCAGTATCTTCCTGAAAACTTTTGGAATACACCGTTGTGAAATCGTTGTTAATCAGCAGAATAAAAATTGGTTTTTCTTTTAATATTTCATTTTCATCAAAATACTGGTGATACATATTTTTTAAAAAATTTTCAATATCTAGTATTTCAATCATAATAGGAAATTTATTGATATCATTACCAAACCTTTCTATTTCATCTTTATTATCAAGAAGATTGTCATATGCATATGTAACAAGGTTTCGATAATAATTCAATTCCATTTCTTCTGCAATAAAATCCGCTTGCAGGAGATATTTCATCGCATTCTCAAAATCTAACTCGATAATCAATAATTGTGCAGTAAACATATACATCAAACAAAGTAAGGGAAATGCATTTTGCTTTTTAGTTGATTGAAGTAATTTTTTAGCAAAATATTGTAACATGATTAGAATTTCTGGATCTTGAAAAATCTTTAGTTCAGTAAGTAATATTTCACAAATATTGATCAATGCAAAATGAATAAGATCCCAATCTACCAACTCGTCTGCAATAAAATTCATAAATACAATTCGTGCAGCAATTACCTCGTTTAAATTTGATGAACCTTTTAATTTCAAAGCTTTCAATATCATAATTCTTCGATTGATAAAAGCTGATTGATTATTTATCTTGGTACATTCCTGTAAAATGTTTAAAAATTCTTCTCTGTTATTTGTGGAGATGTAACAGAGTGCTAAATGAAAGAGACTATCGACCAGTACATCTTGATTTCCTAGATCTCGTCTATGTTTAATTGATTCCTCAAAATGATGAATTGCCGTTTTAAAATTAGCTCTTATAAGATAAGTTCTACCCAATAAGTGATGTAAATAACCCTGTAAGTATAGATCGTTAGAATCGGTCAATAGATGGTTTACCTTATCCAATATAGATATTACTTCTTTCATATCAT
This sequence comes from Candidatus Heimdallarchaeota archaeon, assembly GCA_029882335.1. Lineage (GTDB taxonomy): Archaea > Asgardarchaeota > Heimdallarchaeia > Heimdallarchaeales > Kariarchaeaceae > JAOUKW01. The sequence goes on from JAOUKW010000243.1 coordinate 5,789, forward strand.
GTTTTAACAATCTTACAATTGCTAAATTAAAATATCCAATGATAGAGTCTTCAACAAAATCTATTTCATTCTTTATCTCGATACTTTTCTCATACCATTGAATTGCTTGATTATATACACCTTGGTAACGAAAAACTCCTCCCTTTGAATTTAATATGGTCGCATAATAGAAATTTAAACTCCATAAATTATTTTCAGATATTTTTTCCTTATCTATGGTAGCAATTAACTGTTCACATCTTGTAATTTCTTGCAAAGCTTCATCATATTTTGTACTACGAATAAGTAGGTAAATTATACAGGATCGAATGCCAATTTCTTTAATATGTTTTTGTTCTTTAATGGCAATAGGTAACAATGGTTCAACGATTTGATATGCTTCATCAAATCTACCCAATCTTTCCAATATTCTGGATTGATAAATACTCTTGTCGAATTTATTTAAGGTAATATCATTTAATAAATATGACAGTATTTCCTCATAATT
>JAOUKW010000635.1 GCA_029882335.1 Candidatus Heimdallarchaeota archaeon
CATCTGGGAACTGGTTTGATAATTCTCCTTGATTATTACCTAAATGCGCGGTAAGGGGATGTGCAAAAGATTCTCCAGGTAATGTGGCTACTTCAATATTTAAGGTAAAACTACCAGTACCTGAATATTGATATATTCGAATATAAAATCCATTGGTTGATGAAACAGTAAGATAGTCTGGATATGAGGTTGAAGTTGCACTCCCAATTTGGTTTTGATTTCCATCATAAACTCTCATATCTAAATCAGTACCAGATGGACCAGTTAATGTGAAATCATATTCTCCTGTTGAACTAAACCAGTAATAAACTGATGTCTGCACCGTAGTGATTTCCCCATAATTATTACCTAAATTAGCTATAATGGGGTTATCAAAACTCTCACCAAATGAACTACCAACTATATTTAAAGCAAAACTACCACTACCCGAGTATGGATACACTCGAACATAAAATCCGTTATTTGATGATGCATTGACCACATCGGGATATGAAGTAGAAGTTGCACTTCCGATTTGGTTTTGATTTCCATCATATACTTTCATATCAAAATCAGTACCTGAGGGACCTGTTAATGAAAATTCATATTCTCCTGATGTAGCTAACCAAAAATATTCTGATTCACTCCCAGTAATCGAACCATAGTTTGTTCCTGTATATGCAGTGATGGGATCTGAAAAACTATCTCCCGGTACTCCAAGTGTTATTTGAATCTGAAAATGGATCGCACTTAGAAACAATAATGCTAATAACAAACATTTTTTCTTCATCGTAATTAAATTCATTAATTACTATTTAAAAATTGGTAATTAGAAATATTTGATTGATTATTTTAGTTTTACTTATAGGAATTTGAATTTAGGTGATAGTAGTTAGAAATGGTTTGGATAAACTAGTATTATTTCTTTCTCTTAATCTGAACTAATAATACAGCAGATATTAGAGATAATATTGATAATTGAAAATTATAGTCTATAAACCCCAAAAATTTATTTTCCAATGTGATACCTTCTGCCTTATTTATTTCACTTTCTATATTAATGGTTGCAATATTTGAATATCTCGAGGATCCAATTTTATATTGTAATGAAATTGTAACTTCCTCGGATAAATGAGTACCACTATCCTTTGATAACAAAACCTCTGAGGTAATTGAAAATTTTAAATAAAAATCATTTGATTGATCATATACGGTATCTGAATAATCCAATTCTAATACCCAAATATCAATATCTTCTTCAGATCCATCTAAATCAACAGTATATTCAGATTCATCTATAACCTCATAATTGAGTGTAACTGGATTATCTTCCAGATCTGATATTCGTATTTCGTAATCATCAGGTTCATAACCAATATCAAAATCAGTAGTATCATAAAATAAACCTGACAAATAATTGTCTTCATCATCTATAAGACCTGAATCCTGTTCAACATATAGAATCTCGTCTCCAATAAGCAGTTGTTGTATTTCAGGAGTATCTGAACTCTTCTCAAACTCCATAATACCTCCACTGATATCTTCATAAGTATATCGTATGTCATACTCAATATGAAAGTCTACAAAATAAT
>JAOUKW010000636.1 GCA_029882335.1 Candidatus Heimdallarchaeota archaeon
ATTCAGATAACGTAGCAGAGTTAATTAAACTAGGTCTTAACCAATCTGGAATTACTGCAGATCAATTAGATATTATTTGTTTTACTCAAGGAAGTGGTATGGGGCCTTGTCTTAGAGTTGATGCTGTAGCTGCGAGAACACTAGCTACTAAATTAAATAAACCAATTGTTGGTGTAAATCATCAGGTGGCTCATGTTGAAATAGGTCGTTTATTAGGAAAAATGGATGATCCTGTTGTTTTATATGTAAGTGGTGGTAATTCACAAGTTATTGCATTTGCTAGTGGTAGATATCGAATCTTTGGTGAAACCTTAGATATACCTTTAGGAAATTGTTTAGATGTATTTGGAAGAGAAATGAATTTGGATAATAATAAAATTCCTATGGGTGCGGTAATTGAGCAACATGCTAAATTGTCTGATGATTATATTCCTCTCCCATATGTTGTAAAAGGAATGGATTTTTCTTTTTCTGGAATTTTAACTGCTGCAGTAAAACTAGGCAAAGCAGGTTCTGAATTACATACATTGTGTAACAGCTTACAAGAAACAACATTTGGTATGGTAACTGAAGTTGCTGAAAGAGCCTTAGCTCACACCGGCAAAGATGAATTACTAGTTACAGGTGGAGTTGCTGCCAATAATAGATTAAAAGAAATGTTGAATGATATGGTTCAAATACATGGAGCAAGGTTTGCTGGATTACCTGCTGCTACAGCAATTGATAATGGTGCAATGATCGCATGGCTTGGCATATTAATGTATCAAAATGGACATAGACAATCTATAAATGATACACTTGTCAGACAACACTTCAGACCTGAAGAAGTAGAAGTAATTTGGAGATAATTACAAAGTAAATTTTTATTCTTATATTTATTAATCTTAATTCTTTGTAGCATTACATTAAAAATAATCTATTTTGTAACTGTAATTACCAATGAATAGAGTTGAATTAGCAAAATCATCTCGTTCTTCTTGTAAATTATGCAAAGAAAAAATAGAAAAAACAAATCCCCGAGTTGGAATTGAAAAAGAAATAACAATGAGTGGAAAAACTTTTACATCCATGGGTTGGCATCATGTTGATTGTATAATAGATAAAATGCCAGATGAATTAATTACAATTGAGTTTGGAGAAAATATCCCCGATGAAATCATTCAAAAAATAAATAAAGAAATTGAAAAGTTAAACAAATCTAATTTTTCTATTAAAGTTTTTACTGACATTTTAGAGGAAAATCAAATTATAAATGTAAAAGGAACTGTATTACGCGCATTAAAACCCTCAGAACAAGAATTACCCGATGGAAATGTAAAAGAGGCAAGAACAATTTGGGTAGAGGATAGTGAAAATAAAAAGAGAGGTAAGTTTATCTTATGGGGTACTCATTCAACAACAAATCCAACTAGTGGTGATATCATACTTTTATTAAATGGGTTATCAGTACTTGCTGAAAATGATGAAATTCAATATCATGCAACTGATAAATCAACAATATTAATTAATCCATCAGATGATGATATGCAAAATAATGTAATAGAAGTAAAATACTATACAAGTAA
>JAOUKW010000637.1 GCA_029882335.1 Candidatus Heimdallarchaeota archaeon
GTTGGTGATTATGGGTTTCTAACGCGTGAAGATTTGATAAATAGATACCAACAAAAAACTGGATTTTCTATGAAACATATCAATTACTACCACGTATTGGCCCTATTTAGAGTGGTTGTAATAATTGCACAGATTTATATTCGGTTTGTTAGAGGTCAAACCCAAGATCAAAGATTTTCTAGATTTGGAAAAATCATTCCATTAATTGCTAGGGCCGCAGTTGATTTATTGAATAAATGAAATAATTAATATAAAAGAGTAGGAAGACTCCATTTGCATTTTTATCAGGATGATCAAATATTAATTTTATTTTAGACTATTGTGGTTTACTAAAAGTAAATTAAAGTTGACTAAATTCGAAACTGGTTTGACAATTCAAACTTACTTATAGATAATTCTTATATACTATTTTGACTATATCTAGAATTGTGTCTGACAGTCTTGATCTTATACAGTTGAAGGATATAATACAATCTTCCATTGAAGAGTATATATCACCTATAAAAGAGGAAATAAATAGCTTATCAAATAATATAAATAAAGATATCAAACTAAATTATCTAAATTCAATTGGTCGTATGTTGGAAAGAGAGGCAACAGATTCAATTGAACATTTCAATTGTTCTTATGATTTATCAATAAAAAATGCCTGCAAAACCGAATTAAAGGCATATGTTGGTAAGTACGCACAAGCTTTATCTATTGGTGACATGGCAAATGCATTCACCATCTTGCAAGATTTTGATTCATTAGCCAAACAACATTCAAATGATAACTCACGTTCAAAAAACTGTAAACGTGATTGGACTGAAATTACAAGAATATTGAAAAGACACAAGGAAATAGCGAAAGATATCTCTAGTTTATTTACTGCAAGTCAAATTCCATCTGATGTGGCTGAGTTAAATTTTGAGCCTGAAAAATTATTTGAAGAGGTCATTTTTCCCTTCTCTCATCCTCTCAGAATTAATATTCTACATGCGTTAAAAACTGGTAGTAAAAGATTTACTACCTTAAAAAATGAACTTGATGTGAAAAATACTGGGTTATTGGTTCATCATCTCAAACCATTAACTGATGCTCATCTTGTTGTTCAAGATCACAGAAAACAATACAGCCTTAGTGATAAAGGTTTTACAGTTGTTAGATACTTCTCTCAGTTATTTAATGCATTAAATCCAAAAGAGAGTTTAGTTATAACCATGCAACCACTTGTTGTGTTTAATGATTCAAAATCAAAATCTTAAGTTTATCAATAATTTAATTGCATTTAGTACCGCTATACGTAATATCCATTGTATTAAATAAGATAAACATGATTAGCTGGATTACAAATATTTATAAATGTAAGATTTGTTAAATAATATAAGTCAAGTATTTCGATTAATACTATCTGAAGACAACCTCAGGATCAGATCGGATTCATCACAAAAAAGAGCAGAGTCTCTTTGCAACACGGAGATATTTGAATAGGTGAGGAAATTAATGAAGGATCAGCGTATCGCTATTTTGGAAAAGGTCGCATCAGGTGAAATTGCACCTGTAGACGCGGAGAAAGCACTTA
>JAOUKW010000244.1 GCA_029882335.1 Candidatus Heimdallarchaeota archaeon
TTACCTTGGGTTGATATTTTTTATCAATTAACGCGTTAACTACACCAAAACCAACAGATCCACTTCCACCTAATACAGCTATTTCATCCATTTTAATTCAATTAATCTAATATGATATTTATAATTATTAATCATTAAGTAATTTTCTTGGATTTATCATTAATTTCTAATTAAAGATTACTAAATCGAAATTTAATTATTTTGGGGGAAATTGAATTTATAAATAGAAATTCGATCTAGTTCATAAGTTGATCGAGAATAGATAAAACCTTTATCATACTTTATATACATTTATACATACATTAGTATTAGAAAGACTATGGGTTTAATTAGGGTCTTCAAGAAATCAGTTCGGTTTACTTTTAGAAATAAAATTCGTTTTATTGCATTTTTAATGTTATTTGCAATTATCTCTACCTTAGTTGCATTTTTTGTAGATGATCTTGATGCATTACAAACTGATGAACTCTTGATTCAAAAAGGTGTAAGTGCGACTGAATTATCTGAATTTTCGGTTAATTATGAACAAGGTACTAAGTTATATGATGATGTGCTTGATTATTCGACCCAAACACTAGAAGTTTCGATTGAAAATTCAGCAATATATTATTATTCTGATTTGGATGATTATATACGGATAAATACATTTGATATAGAGAATCCATGGATGTCTCCCTTTGTAACACCCAATCTACTTATATCTGGTAGATTCCCAGAAGCTAGTAACGAAATTTTAATTCCTGAAAACAGTATTCAAACTAGGAATTCTACTTTTGGTGATTTGTTAATTAAAACAGATATGGTCGTAGGTCAGACTATTACTTTTGAAAAAGATGGATTTGATTCTCTGGAGTACTTAATTGTGGGTACTTTTCAATTAAGTAAACACAATAATCAAAATAATGATCGTTTATGGATATTTACTGATGGATCTCAGTTAGAACCATTGATGAATATATTTTCAAGAACCACTGCAGATGTATATACTTATATGCTCAGTTTTACTGTAGAAGGGCAAATATTACAAGATGAGACTCATCAACAAATGCAAATTTTAAGTAGTAAAATAAGTGAATTAATAACTGAAGAGATTTATGGGGATTGGAAGATTCAACCTTCCAGTCATCCTGATGAGCAAACTGTTACTCAAGCACGTCAAATTTTACTAAATCTTGGAATTTGGATTGTCGGAGGTGCAATAATAAGTATCTTATTTGCATGGATAATATCTCGATTTAGAAGAAGGGAAGTTGCAATCCTTAAATCTATGGGATATAGTAATCGACACGTTAGATCTACTCTGATCGCGGAAATTTTAACTATTTCCTTCCTTGGATTTGTATTTGGGATAGGCTCGACGCAATCATATTTGTTTTATCTTAGTGATTTTTCCGTTGGTGCAATACTTAGATGGCAGGCTGCTCTATGGTCTTTTGTAATAATGGTGGTAATAACTATTCCTGGAATGGTTCTTGCATCTCTCAGAGTACTGAGAATAAGTCCTGCGGAGGCTTTTAGACAGAATTAGGTGATTATTATGTCAATGGAAGTTGTATTAGAAGTAGAAAATTTAACCAAGACTTATAAGAGGGGAAGGACTGAAATAGTTAAAGCTCTGGATGAAATTAATTTAAAACTATACGAAGCAGAGATGATATTATTGTATGGTCCAAGTGGATCTGGTAAATCAACCATGTTAAACTTACTATCTGGTTTGGATACACCATCATCTGGATCAATAAAATTCCTTGGGAAGGAAATTTCAAAATTTAGTGAGAAAGATCTGACTAATTTGAGGAGAAAATATGTTGGATTTGTTTTTCAAAGCTGGGAACTAATTCCAAATATTACAGCATTAGAAAATGTAGAAATTCCATTGTATCCGAGTAATTTGAGTTCTGCTGAAATTCGCACCAAATCTTCTTCTTTACTCAAGCGTTTAGATCTACTTGATCGGGAATATCATTATCCTGGGGAGTTATCTGGTGGTGAACAACAGCGAGTTGCATTAGCTCGAGCATTAGTTAAAGAACCAAAAGTAATATTTGCTGATGAGCCTACAGGTAATTTAGATCAAGCCACTGGAGATATGATTATGCGAATGTTAAAAACAATTTGTAGACAGGGTACTTCAATTATAATTGCAACCCATAATGAAGAATTAAAAGAGTATGCTGATCGTGTTATAAGGTTGCAAAACGGAAAACTCATGAGTTAGGTGAAATTATGGCAGAAGCAGGAAATATTATTCAACTAGATTTTCATATGACCAATTTAACTGGAAATGAGGCCAAGCGTGCTGAAGAAATGGGTATGCTGTTACTTGCCTCGGATTTTATCGGAAGTAGTAAAGTTGGAAAAGCAAAAAAACTAGACCGAATTTCTAAAATAAATGTACCTATCTTATTATCTCAAACGAAAAGTGGAGATTATATTCCAATTAATCCATCATCAAAAGATGTAGTAAAAATCCCATCTCTTCAATTGGTTGCTCTTGAAGAAGTAATGGAATTTTGTGAAAATAGATCAAATTTGGATTTAAATAAGATGTATACATTATTAATGAAATTCAAGCAAAAGGATTTTGAAATAACTGGTGGATATAAACCAACTGAGATGACTGTAATTTCAAATATTCTTCAAGCACCAAGAGTTAAAAAAAGTGAATTTTCAAATTTATCTCCTATTAGAAATTTAGATGATATTAAAACAGAAATGGAATTAGTAAATGAAATTGCTCTTGATTCAGCCTCTCTGAAAAAAGCTGTAGATGAACGTATAGCAATACTTGAAAATGCTCTTACTGAAGAGGCAAAGGAATATTCAGATAAGTATGATGAACGGAATTCATACTGGAAAACTGAAGTTGAAAATAAAAATGAGCTTCTCCAAAAAAGATTAAAGGAAAGAGATAAAGAATTAGATAAATCTGTAGGCGATAAGGAAAAAGAAGTAGATAAACAAATCAAAGATAATTTCACTAAATTTAAGACTGGTATTGCCAAGAATATTCGTAGGGATGAGAAACCAATTGAGAAATTAATTCAAGATTTGGAGGCACTTGTGGCTAAACCAGCATCTTTGGATATGGTGGATGAGGTAAAAACAAATCTATTAAAATTATCAGATACTGTAGATACATTAAAAGCAGCAGTCACATTTGCAATTAGACAAACAGAGATTGTAAAGCAAAAAGAAGAGGATTTAAAGGGTATACTTGATGCAGAACTTCACGGTATTAAACTACAAGCTGAGAGAGATAAAAAAGAATTAGAAGACAGCAGTAAACGTAAGGAAAAAGAAAGAGATGTTGAATTAAATCAATTAAAAGAAGATAGAGAAGTAGCAAAGAAAAGACTTGCTAAATTTAAGGATTTAAAATCTGAGTGGATAAAAGAGATTATGGATGGTATGAGTAGTAAAGAACAAACTCAGGTAATTCCTAAAAATCTTTTAAAATTGACCAGTCCTAAAAAACTAATTCAACTATACATACCGATGTATCTTTTTCAATATAAGAGAGAAAATGATGTATTTTCTGTTGCTGTACCACCTGTAATCATGCCTGAAGATATGCGAAAACCAAAGAAGGAACATTTTTTTGGTGATTATAAAACAGTATTTTACGAGTTAATTGTACCAAATTCAGATAAACTATTTTCTAATTGGCTTGAGCATCATTCCAATACCATTGAGATGACAGCAGCGATTCAACAATTAGCTAATATTCTAGATGATCCTTCCAAATTAAGAGAGATGTTCTTTAATTCACAATCTTTGATGGTAGATAAATTAAGGGTTAGTAAGGATTCCATTAAAAAAGCAAATGATAGATTAACAGATGTTTTTTCATCTGGTTGATTGAACTAATAAATTTCAAATAAAGATAAAAAAATGGATTTTAAATTTTTCAGGTAAGAAAGTTTTTAATGAAAATAAAATAAATGATAATTATGAACTCTGAAAAAGAATACTTTGATCATTACATAAAAGAATTAGCAGTATTGGCTATGAATGATAAGATTATCACGGCAGAAGAATTGCAAATAATTCAACAATTCACATTTGATCTAACTAAATTTAAAGATTTAATTAATGAAGCACTTGAAGATGGAATAATCACAAATGAAGAGAAAAATTATTTGAATAATTTTAAGGAAAAAATTCTTAACAATGTCCAAGAAGTTGCAAATCTGGATAATGTAGTCGAAGATGAAGAAAAAGTATTAATCAATAAAATTTCTCAAATTTTAGATAATTATTTCAAAACCGATTAATTTTTCTTCCTATATTCACTGATTAATGTTTTAACAACGTCTGATATGGAAACTGATCCAGGGCCTCGAGCGGTTGCACCTGATTTTCGCATATATTGAATTTTGTAATGTGCCAGTTTTACATGGATATCATCTGTAATAACTATGGTTTTATCATTTGTATCTCTTTTATTTCCTTCGTCACTTGGAATTTTTGTTTGAATTAATTCAACTAAATTAGGTCCTCCTTCTATTGTATTGAATAATAGCTTGAATACATCTGAATATGTACTCATGCCTTTGTCAAATTTAAGTTTTCTTAACTCTGACCATGCTTCAAAGGTTAACCTAACATTTTTAGTTTGTAATTCTTTAGACATGTTATATTTGTTTATATGTTTATGTGTATATTAGGTTTTATATTATGGTTTATCCTTTTTCTCAATAAGTAATAGTTAATCTATGTTTTTATCAATCATTAAATCTAATTCTTAAATATAAATCATCATGAGAGTCTTCTTTATTCTGTTTTTGAATTCCTGAAATAAGAAAGGTTTCATTATTGCGTACCTTTAATTCTGCGAGTGTATCTTCTAACTCAATCATCTCCATATCCTTTAAATCAATCCTCCAAATCATAGGAGGCATCTCTTTATCATATTTATATCCGTTGTTGGCTAGAACTCGAAGTATCATATCGAAAGTATTAGATTTTCTCGTTTTCAATCTAGCTAGTGGAATTGCCTTATTGCTACATACTTCACACTTAGGATTCTTTGGTTTTTCAAACTGAAAGAAATTAGTGAATAGACCATTATATATGGTGTATTTTGTTGGTAAAGCACCTAATTCAGTTCCTTTTAGATGGTGTAGAATTCTAAGTGCATCTTGACTTTGTATTGATGCAATCACTGCATTAACAGTGATAATGGCTGGTTCATGTTGATCTATCATATCTACGACATCATCCATGGTATAGATTGGTTCATGAGAAAAGTGCTCTTTCATTAAGTTATTTGCATAATCAAGTACAATTTTCACTTCCTTTACATCATTTACACTAGGAAGGCGGCCGTTCTCTGATTCAAAGTATAATTGTCCCTTCAATAAACAATGGCTCTTTTTCCTTGGAATACCAACCAGAGTACATGCGGCTAAATCTTCGCGTTCTCTTTCTATCATTGGATCACAGGCAAGACAGGAGTTTTTCTTTGGTATATAACAATATACATGTCCATGATAGGTTGCTGTACCACCATCAATCAATGGTTTCATAAAATGTACAGCTCTTCGATTTATTTCCCTCCTTGCATTAACAGAGTCAAGACCGGCAATGTATAAATCAACATCTTGATAAATTTGAGGATCAATTTCCTGTAAAGGCATGTTGTATGCTATATACTTACCATGTGGGTTCAACCTTTTTAGCATTTTAGCGGCTTCTTCTGCTTTTGATGATCCTTCTTTTGCATCGAGGAATAATATTTGTCTATTTAGATTTGAATATTCTATAGTATCCATATCAACTAGATGGATCGTTCCTACTCCAGCCATTGCTAAATTTTTTGCAATTTCAGTACCTAATCCACCAACACCTACAATAATTACAGATGAGTCTTTCAATGCCGCTTGGTTCCAACCCGGTAATCTTAACTGTCTATCTAGTCTATTTTTTTCTTGAACAGATATATTTTCCGCGAAAAAATTATTAGATGAGGGTTTTTCTGTTGTCATACTCAATAATACATAAACACACAAACTATAAAAACTTTTTTAATTTCCTATTCTCAATTGTCGATATCTTACGTTTACTTCTATGATCTTTCTTGTATATACATACACACGTTCAGCCCAAACCCTGCCTGCCGTCGCCAGACTCCCACACATATGATGTAGGATTAGCAGGGTCTTCATTCTGTGGCTTCTTTCTGCTTCTCAACCCATTAGGT
>JAOUKW010000638.1 GCA_029882335.1 Candidatus Heimdallarchaeota archaeon
ACATACCTGCACCTTTTGTTAAGAAAGGAGGTAATCCTACACTTAGAGCAGGATTATTCAATCGGTTCATTCTTCTTTCAGATAATACACAAACCATAGTAATAGCTGCTCCGGCCATATCCATAGGTAATGAAACAGGAGTACCTTGGAAATTCGCACCGCTTAGTTGCATTCCTTTATCTGGGAAAAATATGGGATTATCACCAACACCATTCAATTCTATCTCTACTTGAGATCTAGCCCATTCTAATGCATCATGTGCAGCACCAATTATTTGAGGTGTTGATCTCATTGAATATGCATCCTGAACTTTTATTTTCAATTTTTCAGCAGCTAAATCACCACCTTCAATTAATTTTCTAATAACTCTTGCAGTTCTCATTGCTCCTTTAAATCCCCTAACTTCATGAATTAAGGGTAAATAAGGTTTCATGTTAGCCATAAGTGCCTCTAATGACATGGATGCTGCAATTTCTGCTTGTTTTAGGAAACGAATCGCATCAAACAAGAATATCGCAGACATGCCAGTTAGAAAGTTTGATCCGTTTATTGTAGCTAACCCATCCCTTGCATGTAATCCAGGGATATCGATGCCTGCTCTTTCAAATGCGACTTTTCCATCTAATAATTCTCCCTCATAATATGCCTTTCCTTCTCCTAAAAGAAGGAGTGCGATTTGTGACATTGGTGCAAGGTCACCAGAAGCACCAACTGAACCTTTTTGACAAACAAAAGGAGTAACACCTTTATTCAACATTTCTACTAATGTTTGAGTTATAACCAATCTACATCCAGAATTCCCATGTGCATGAACATTAATTCTAGAGACCATCGCAGCTCGTACAAATTCGATTGGTGCAGGATCTCCAATTCCTGCAGCATGGTTGTAGATTAAATACTTTTGAAAGTCTTTAATTTGATCTTCATTTAATACTACCTCTGAAAATTCTCCTATGCCTGTATTCACCCCATACATAATTTCTTTTGCTTCTATCTTATTTTCTAACATTTTTCTACAATTAATTATTCGATTAACAGTTTCGTCGTCTAATGTAATTTTATCATTATATCTTGCAATTCTAACTAATTTTTCAATAGTTAGGCCCGAACCAGATAGAACTATTACCATATCCTGCTTTCAGATGGTAATAATAAAAATAATGAGGAAATAAACGATGAAAAAAAGAAAAAATATTAGATATATTTTCTAATTGCATATTTAATTAATTTCATCCATTATTCAATATAAATCTAGATAAAAATATCAATAAAAATTAATTCTGCAAATAATTAGTATTTATTGTATATTTATTAATTTGGTGAACTTATCTAAATACTTATATTTGCTTAAATTAAGTGTAATTTGTACTTTGAGTACAGGAATAGAATTATGAAATATAAATTTTTAATAGGTACACTTTTTGTACTATCTCTATTGATTGTAAGCTTACCAGCTTCAGTAAGTGGAGCACAAGACCATGATGCACATGATGTCGCAGATCATTGTACTACACCAACAGCACACGTTTCAATTGCAGCAACAACAGATCTT
>JAOUKW010000639.1 GCA_029882335.1 Candidatus Heimdallarchaeota archaeon
TTTGATCTTTGAAATAGTATTATCAGCTATTTTATCAAAATACAATATCAACAATTCTCATATTTATATTATCATCATGATATATACTACATATGCAAGCCACTGATTTCATAATTGGGGGAAAATATACAATTAGTGAAGATATTTACTGTATTATCCAATCAAAACAACCTATTGAAGGAGCCTTTGTTAATATAATAGAAGAAAATGAGATAACAATCGTGATGGAACAGTCTAGAGCAACACATTACATTCCCTCCCATGAAATCTATGAAATCGATAGAAACTGGAAAATAATAAGGTTTGATATGGAATTGCCTTTTGGTTTAATAGGTTTTTTAGCAACTATTTCAAAAGCATTAGCAGAATCAGAAATAGCGATATTTGTAATATCTGCATTTTCAACGGATCATATTTTAATTAAAGTAGATCAAATTGACAAAACGATGAAAGTATTGAATAATTTAGGTATGATAAAATCTTAAGATTCAGGTTTGAGATGTTTTCTTGAATAAGTAAAGATACCCATGGATAGGTAGATTATTGTTAGAGTAATTAACCAAATAAATTCAAAAATTAACTCGGATAAGGGAATTCCTCCAATTAACACCAATCTTAATGAGTCAATTGCAGTAGTAGGTGGTAATAAATCCATCAAACCTATTGAATGCTTACCAAAAATTGAATTTTTAGGAATAATTATTGGATTGGGTGTAATAAAAAATGCACCGGATAAAAATGCCATGGGTACAGATATCATTGAAGACATACTTCCTGTAGAATTAGCAGATTTTCCAATTGATGCTAATATCAAACCAATTCCAGTCATACACAAAGATACAAGCATTGCAAATAAAAATGCGACTATCAAATCAAAACTAGCCGGGAAACCAAACATTACTGCAGTATAGAAAAATATTGGAACTTGAACAAGTGATACAACTAGTTGACAAAGTATGAGCGAAATTGTATACTCCCAGGGATGTATGTTTGTAAGTTTCAATCTGCGTAGTACACCACTTTCCACATCAGATACAGAAAATACTGCAGTTGTACCTAATGTCTGCATAATTCCAAAAATCAACAACCCCGGTAATAAATAATCAAAAACACTTAACTCTTTAGAATCAATAGTTCCATCAATTTCTACAGTAGTTCCAGATACTTCCTCACCAAATGAAAAAAAGACATTTACTACCTTATTCACAATTGCTGCAGTAATTCCAAATTTTTGAAGTGTTTGATCACCTTGAATTTTTATTTGTGTTTTATAAGTAGATTCAGGATAGTTATACCAGTTATTTGTAATAAAACCAAAGGATTGATTGTGTTGAAATTCGTTACGAAATGCTGCAAGAACTCCAATTGAAAAATCACTATCAAGTATAATTAATCCCTGAATATCTACCCGTTGTAGATCTTTTAACGCATTAACATCGTCACTTTTTGAATAATAATTAAGATTAAATACCTTAGTCAGATTATCCTCAAAAGTTATTTCACTAAGAATTGATAGGAATTTACTATTCAAGTAATCAGCAGATGCAT
>JAOUKW010000246.1 GCA_029882335.1 Candidatus Heimdallarchaeota archaeon
TCCCAATCTCGAGATGTTACAGTTGAAAATACTACTGATATTAGTGATTTTGAGATAATTGGAGGTGAATTAATAAGGTATAATGGAAGAAAAAAAATCGTACATGTACCAGAAGGAATTATTACACTATCTTCAAGTTCATTTTGGAATAATACCGATATCATAGAGGTATTTTTGCCAAATAGTTTAATTCAAATTGGTGGAGATGCATTTTATTATTGTATTAACCTCGAGAGAATCAATATCCCTGTAAATGTAAAAATCATGGGAAATAATCCATTCGCAGGATGTCCAAAATTAAAAGTTACCAATTTTAGCACTTACTTCGTAATTGAAAATGAAGTATTGCTCAATCATGAAAGATCCCTTCTTATTTACTATCCAATTGCAAAAAAGGATAGCGAGTATATCATTCCTGATACAATTACAAGCCTTGGAAAACATAGCTTTTATAATTGTGATAATCTAAAAAAAGTCATTATACCTGAAAGTGTGATTAAATTTGAAAATAATATTTTTTCGGATTGTAAAAATCTGTCCATAGTGAACAAAAGTCCCAACTATCATGTTGAAAATGGAATAATTTACAATAAATTTAAGACGGCAATAATTGCAGTACTTGCGAATACTACAATTGAAAAATTTATTGTGCCAGATACAATCACACTCATTAGTAGGAATTCATTTTGGAACTGCAAAGGGATTAAGAAGATTGTCTTAACCAAAAATATCAAGGTAATTGGCTATAATCCATTTGCAGGTTGTGAAAATTTAACATTTGAAACTGAAAATGATAATTTGAAAGTAGAGGATGGTATTCTTTACAATCACAATTATACTGAAATTATTTGTTGTACAAATAGTGTAGCAAAAAAACAAGTAACAATTAGAAGTAGCGTTAAATACATAAATAGGAGTGCATTTAGTGGGTGTAAGGACTTAGTACAGATTGATTTTAATCAAGTGATTGAAATTGCAAAGAGTGCATTTACTAATTGCTCATCACTCAAGAATTTATATATTCCAGATAATGTCAGATACATCGGCGAATGGGCATTTGCATATTGTAGTAATTTAAAAAAGGTTGAAGTAAATAAATTCACAATAATAGATAAAAACGCATTCAATGAATGTCCAGCAGAGATAATAACAAGAGGGTAATTAATGAAAAATATAATACTCGAAAACGATAATATTATTGCATTGACTGAATTGAACAAACATTTCCCACAAATGATAGATTTGATTGTTATAGATCCACCTTATAATACAAATATCGAGCACATTGGTTACAGAGATTCAAATTTTAAGGATGGCTGGATTTCATTTATAGAACCAAGACTCAAATTAGGATATACCTTATTAAGTAAAGTAGGAGTTATGTTTATTCATATTGATGAAAATGAACTTATTAATCTAACCAACTTATGTTATGAAATTTTTGGAATCAATAATGTAAATATTTTAGTTTGGAAGAAGGTAAATAATCATTTTGACCAAAATAGAATTCATAAATCAGTTAATAATATTAAAAGCACCCATGAATATATCTTACTTTGCTATAGAAATAAAAAAAATACCAAATTAACTGAAATGAAGCAACCCATATACGAAAATAATAATTGGATTGAAATTTTAACTCCAATGGAATCAATCTTGGACAATCTAGGAACAACTTCATCAGCAAAAGATGAAATCAATGAACTACTAGGAAGTAGAGAAGCTTTTTCCACCCCAAAACCTATGAGATTGATAAAAGAAATGGTCCGAGTTTCAACACATAAATATTCTATTATTTTAGATTTTTTTGCTGGAAGTGGAACTACAGGACATGCAGTATTAGATCTAAATAAAGAAGATGGAGGCAAAAGAAAATTCATACTTGTAACAAATAATGAAAGTGATATTTGTAGAAAAGTGACGGTTCCTAGAATATCAAAGGCAATAGAGATAAATGGATATAATGCAGAATTTAAAGTTTCAGCAGAATCAAGTATTGATAATTTACTTTTAGATTAAGGATCGTGTTATTATTTATGAACCACAGTGTAACACCTATACTCAAAATAAAATTTATTATCCTAAATTAATAAAAAAAGTAAGTAACATAATTAAAAGATGATAACTCACTCTTATATAACATTTTAAATACCAATAAGCCAAAATAATAAATACATATGCATTTAGAAAAAATTAGCCTTATTAAAAGTCAAATAAGGATTGCTTATATTATTGCAATTATAGGGATAAATAGCTGGTTTTGGACTGGTATACTTGTTGTTATCTTGTACCCAGAAGATAGACTAATAATCCTTATTTCTTTATTTCTATGGTTATTGATATATTTATTCTTACTAATATTTCTTTTCAACGCTTCAACATTCATTAAAAAAACAGATGAAACACAAAAACGTAAATCTAAAATACTCTTCCCTCTCCTCTGCATTTCCTATGGGATTGAATTCACTTATGCCTTACTTCAAAATTTTGGATTTATTGAAACTTGGGTTTATAACATAGCTTTGTTCTTCATAATAAGATATATTTGGAGCATACATAATAATATTACATCTTTCAATATTAATAGATTCCGGGAAGAAGGAGAAAAATCTGGAAAAATACAAAATGGGATTGTAGAAATAGCAAATAATATACAAAAAGAGAGAGAAATAGAGAATTTGAAAATTACTATTAATGACGATGAAAATACACAGGTAGACATTGATGACTTTGAATCAGTTATGATATATGTAGATGAAATGGTTGTACTTGCAAAAAATAAACAACGAAGAGAGATGGATATTAGTAAATTGGACGATAATCAAGTAGAATCACTTAAAAAATTCGTTCAAATCCTACAGGAGAGACCATATACAGAAATTAAATTCAAATCATGGCTTGATCTAGGAAGACTTGCGAGAAGACTGGAAATGGAAAATGAAGCAGAATTCCTTTATGATATTGCACTTAAATATAAGCCAAATCATGTTAGGGCTTGGAACAGTAAGGGGAACCTATTCATGAGTCAAAATCGTTATGATGAAGCAGAAAATGCTTACAAAACTGCACTCCTATACAATCCATCTTATTTTATATCAATTAGGAATCTTGCTTTATTATTTCAAAAATCACAACGTTATAAAGAATCGGTAGAAATGTACAAAATAGCTCTTGAATATAAACCAGAAGATATAATTTCTTGGCAGAACTTAGGTAATGTTTATCATTATTTAGAAGACTGGAGAGGATCTGTTGTTTGTTGGGAGAATGCAATAAAATATGGATACAAAGATTCTACGTTAAATATAAGAATAAATGAAAATAAGGAAAAATTATATCACTCAACCAAAATTAATCAAATACAAAAAGAGAAGCAGGAGCAAGTGATCTTCAAGGGAATTGAACAAGAAATAAAAGAAGAAGAGAGAAAATTGAGTTTGATTGAAGAACTTATAACTTTGATTAAACAATTTACTAATGATGTACCAATTTCTTTAGATCGTATTTCAAAACTCCTAAAAATCCCTGAAAAGCAGGTTGAGTCATATCTAAAGGAATTACTTGTTTATCAAGAAAATCTTGGGGATTATTTAGAATTAGAACATATATTTATCAAACGTTCACAAGTTGAAGATAACATAGAGAAGGTTATACAGAATACTAATTCGAAACCATTTTCCTCTCTTCAAGAATGCACAAATTGTAATAATACCCAATCAGTATTGATACGAGAATGTTCTAATTGTAGTGCAATTATGCCTTATTGTCAAATTTGTAAACGCGGATTTACTGATAAGGATACAATAAGAAAATGTCAACATTGTAATAAGCAATTTCATTCTGTACATATACGCGCATATATTCAATCAAAAGGAGCTTGTCCCGTCTGCCGAGAAGGATTGAATGAAAAAATGTTAATTTAAACGAGTAAACTTGTTTTAGTATATATTGGAAGAAACCTTGTTATAATTGCTAATCTAAAATATTGAGCAAAATTACCTGATATAACAACTGGTTGTGAGGTTATAATCTATTCAAGATTGGAAAATTGGATAAATCGAATAAATTGTTATATCTTTATAGAAAAAGTTTATAGCAATTCTATCTGTAAAAACCCTTATGAAATTTGGATTTTTCCCTCCAACAATGGCAAATTATGCAGATCCAACGTTGGTTGTTGAATTTGCTAAATTAGCTGAAAACTCGGGTTGGGATGGAGTATTTGTGCCAGATCATATTATGAACCATAACTCAAATCCGTGGTTAGATGCTAATATTATGATGACTGCAATTGTTTGCAATACAAAGACCATTTAAGTAGGTAGCTGGATAACTCCTGTAGCAAGAAGACAACCATGGCAATTGGCAAAAGAATTAGCCACACTTGATATCCTTTCTGGTGGTATAATTATTCTTGGTGCGGGAATAGGTTCACCTCCGTCTGATTTTACGGCTTTTGGAATGGAATATAAAAAAATGGGTGAAAAGTTGGATGAAGCCCTAGAGGTACTTGATCTTTGTTGGAAGGGAGAGATTTTTAATTTTGAAGGGAAACATTGCCAATTAAAGGATGAGAGGCTTTTACCTAAGCCTTTTCAAAATCCAAGAATTCCAATATTAATTGGAGGATATTGGCCTGGAAACAAACCATTTATCCGTAGGGCTAGATGGGATGGAATGATGCCGGTATCAAAACAATGCCCTAAACCTTTGACAATTAAGGAACTAAGAGAATTAACTTCCTTTATCAAAAAAGAAAGAATTAAACATAATGAGAAAAAAGGTGAATTGCTTGTTCAATTAGATATATCAGAAACACACAATACCCAATTATTATCAACCATGAATAATTTAGGAGTAACTTGGGTGTTTTTTGCAATATCTCCATTTAATAAGGTATCAATTGAGGAAATAAAACAAACAATTGTTAATGGTCATCCTCAATTATGACGGTTCCCAATGCAAATACAAAGATAATTCTAAAACTTTTTTAAAAATAATTTTTCATTCCAAATCTTTCCGAAACTCATTTCCAATCTTTCTGTAAACTTAATAAAATGTCATAAAACAAGTCTATGGCAAACAGTAGTCCTTACTCTTTTTTCATTATTCTTTATGTTGGCTGAGAAAGACTTTATCTTCCGTGAAATTACTGATAGAGCTATCAAATAGAAATTCTTATTCCTAAGTGTCATCTTGAAAAATAAATCCCAAATTGTGTAATTATCTGTTGAATAGTATTTTTTTCTATCTTTTGTTGATAATATTTAAAAGATAGAAATTATAATTATTCAATATGGCAACAACAATAAAGATCAGTGATGAATCAAAGGAGAAATTAGAAAGAATAAGAGCCCGGCTACTCCTTCAAGGTAAAAAACTAAAGCAAGACGAATTAATTGACTTTATTATTTCTTTAGCTGAAACAAGTCCAATCATTCTCAATCAGGGTGAATTTAAGGGTCTAACAAGCAAACAAAAAAATGAATTCTTTTCATTTACATTTGATGGAGGTAGTTCTGAAAAATCAATAGATGAGGAGATATACTTATAATATGATTGTGATTGATACTTGTTTGTTTTATTCGAATTTTTCTTATAAGGATAATAATCATGAAATTGGTAGAACTATTTTCAATAGAATTTTAGATGGAGAGTATGGTCAACCAATATTGCTAGACTATGTATATAACGAATTATTTAGTTTAACATATGTAAGAACGAAGGATTTTACATTATGTGTCAAGTTGAGCAAGTTTTTGAATGACCAAGTTAATGAAGGTATTTTTGATATGATTCATACTACAAATGAAACTTTTTGGAAGGCAAATCAAACATTTCTTGAGCAAGATATTCATAATCAGAAACAATTCTTGTCTTACACGGATGCCATCATTGGAGAAATGGCAGAATGGTTGAATGCCTCCTATATTGGCACATTTGATGCTCAATTCCATGGAAGTAACGTTATAAATATTATATTTTAGTTGTAGTGTTGCTGTAGTCTTGAAATTAATATATCTATATCATCTACTAATCGAATTTTCAATTCATTTCTAAGAAATTGATAATTTCTGCTATCAATAATAACTAGTGCACCTTTATCTTGCTCACTTCTCACCGCTCTTCCAAGGAATTGAAGGAGT
>JAOUKW010000640.1 GCA_029882335.1 Candidatus Heimdallarchaeota archaeon
CAAACTATATCTAACTTGTTGACCTAATTCCTTCGAACGTATGAATAAACCGGATTCTCCATCGGTTATACTCACCTTACAACGGATATCTATTGCTGCTGCAATAGCTGGATAACCATATACTACTGAATGCTCTCCACTAAGGATTACTTTACCAGGTGCTGACGCATAAACCACAATTTCGCCTCTATAATTGTATTTGAAAATTCTACTTTTATAAAAGATGTTTTGTATTTTACCTAGAATTGATTTAACTTCTTAATACTTTGAAAGAGAAATCATCAACAGAAAATCCTAATTCTTCTTCTTCTCCTAATTCACCCCTCTCTTTAAGTACTTGAGTTGCGATTAGTAGGTAAACTCTTGCCAATGCTCTTCTACCCTTATTATTCACAGGGACTACTAGATCTACATTCGATGTTGAATTATCGCTATCACAAAGAGAAACAACGGGAATATTCATTCGTGTTGCTTCTTTTAATGCTTGTTTATCAGATCGAGGATCATTTAAGAAGATTATTTTTGGCTCCATATAGTGTTTCGAATTTGGATTTGTCAAAGTCCCTGGAACAAATCGACCAGGAATAGCTTTGAAATTACAAAGTCTAGCCATTTTAGTGGAGGGGACAGTACCGTATTGACGTGCGGAACATATTAAAACATCTTCTGGTTCATATGATGCAAGCATTCTCCCCGCTTGACGAATTCGATCATCTGTTTTTTTAATATCTAATACGTAAAGTCCATCTTTTCTTACTCTAAAAATAAATGATTTCATATCCTTTACAGCGACAGTTGTTCCTATGTGAATACCAGATGTCAAATATTCATCTAATGGAATTAATAATGTTGAGTCATCAATTTCATCTGCAAATAACGCTAAATCTTGGGATGATATTTTTTAACACTTCCTTATAACTTGGTTCCTATACCTATATCTTAGATAAATCTCATGGATTTAAACTATTTAGATAGTTATCGCAAGTATCAATGTAAATAGTTATCAATCATTGTTCAAATGTTAGGTTAGAAGAAAAAATGCTCATTCCAGTACGTTGTTTTTCATGTGGCACCGTTGTTGCTGATAGATTTGAATCTTTTGAAAATAGGGTAAAAGAAGGAGAAAACCCTCAAATCGTATTAGATAACCTTGGATTATTCAAATATTGCTGTAGAAGAATGTTAATATCACAGGTCAATTTAATCGATATAATTCTACCATATTCAAAATAGATAGGCAGTATTAATGGATTACATTATTAGAAAACTTGAATTAGAAGATATACCCCAAATTATGGAAATATATGAAAAAATCACAGATACTAAATCACCAGATACAGATGAACTTGAAGCTAGAATGGATTTTGGAGAGTCCTTATTGTGTCTAGGTGCAGAAATAGACAATACGTTAATTGGATTTATCTTTGGTAATATTAGAAGAGGAGAATTTGGAGAAGAAAAACCAGTAGGTTGGATTGGATTAATAGGTGTAGATCCAAAGTTTCAAAATGAAAAGATTGGTAGAAAACTAGGAATTGAATTAAT
>JAOUKW010000247.1 GCA_029882335.1 Candidatus Heimdallarchaeota archaeon
TTAGATCCAAAGGGAAGAGAGATTACTATGTTTGGACAATTAAAAAATCGCTCTGGGAATGTATCCGGTAACAAACGCAAGGTCTTTCGATATGCCACTGCTGCTATTGTTTCCTTCGGAAAGAAACTCCAGATCCCCATTACCATTGCGTTTGCTGTTAATTACAAAGGCCAAACTAGAGATGATATTTGAATCTCTATTGGTGAGATTAATTATTGTTAATTTTCAGAATACTAGGGTAAATATCACAATGAATAAAAATCATTACAATAAATGGAGATTGACGTAAACTAGAATAGAACGTCATATGGGAGTGTAGCGTAGCCCGGCAGCGCAACTGGCTCCAGATTGGAATACTTGTGCCTAGAGCCTTATTCCTAAGAATAAACCAGTAGGTCGGGGGTTCAAAAGTGTGTCTTGGTGTTCAAATACACTGAAAATCCCTCTGCTCCCACTCCTTTTTTTTCTATTTATTAAATCAATATAATTAATATTTACAAATTATCTATTCTGTACCATCCAATCAAGAATATGGATCAATGCAAGTATATCATCTTTATTGTATTGTATTATTTTATCCTTAATTTCAGTTTTAGATTCTTTATCCTCTAAATACTCAATATACTTAGCGATTGCTTCTTGTCCGTCAAATTGGCTATCAGTCCATTTAAATCCCAGATCTACAGCCACATATTTTATCGAGAGTGATGAAATTGGAAAAACCCACGTTGATTTAAATTCTCGATACAGATCTATAAATCGCGACAAGACTTGGTTTTTTTCATGGGGAAGTGCGAATTTATCAAAGCAAAGTTTCATTCGAGTCTTCTCATAGCTGTGCCAATGATATATGGGGGCATCTTTGTTTGATTCAAGAAGATCTAAAAATTGAGTGAATATATTTTTTACTTCATTGATATCCTCAGGATTATCAATAAAAAAGGGATAAAAAATGATTTTATCATCCTTATCACGAGTTATTACTCCAAATAAATAGTCATATGAGCCCAATTCTGCAGGTGCAGTTATAGGGTCTACACCTTCAAAATCAATAAAAATTTCGAATTCATGTCTTTTAAGAGATGTTTCACCGAGTTTTATCCTTTTGTTATTTAAAATGGCATCTGCGTGTAGCTTATATGCAGTTGCTTTAGTTTTACCAATACCGGGAATACTTGTCAATTTAGAAATATCGGCATTAAATACATCATTTATGGTATAGATATTATGATTATGAAGTTTATCTTGCATAGAGGGACCAACATCAATTAAACAGGATACATCTTGCATCTCCTGTGCCATCTTATTGGCATAATTAGACCAAGGAGTACTAATTCCATTATATACAGGAATAGGTTGGAAGGTTCCTGCCCTAATGTCTTTAATTTGGTTTAAAATCATATCTAGTTTTTCTTCATAATCGCTATATCTGTATTCAGTTACATCTCCTTTATTGTCAATTATGTACACAAATTCGGGAGTATAATTTTGGATTATTCCTAAAATTTTATTGTAGAATAGTGCCTGATAAATATGATATTCCTTGATATCTTTTGCAACTTTAATTTCATTTATGACATAATGATAATTGCCAAATAATGAATTTTGAGTAGTTTGTTTCTCTAGGATATCAATATTACATATTAATTTTTCAGGTAGGTATAGTAAGGGGGCATTTGAGATTTGATTGGACCCACCAGCCATATGTTCAATCACCTGTTTGAATCCATTTATTTGATCATCATAAATTAATTCCACAGGGTCATCGAATCGCTCTTCAATAACTTGGTTTTCATGA
Organism: Candidatus Heimdallarchaeota archaeon; assembly: GCA_029882335.1. Lineage (GTDB taxonomy): Archaea > Asgardarchaeota > Heimdallarchaeia > Heimdallarchaeales > Kariarchaeaceae > JAOUKW01. The sequence continues at coordinate 1,799 of JAOUKW010000247.1, forward strand.
TCAATTCCTAAATCTGCCAATAATTTTACATAACTACTAGTTGGGTCTTTTTCACTGCTTTCAACAAAGGCGTTACAGTATGTAATATAAGGAGATTTTATATGATTGGAAACATCAGTCCCTGTAATTCTACCACGAAGATCTCCCTGTAAACTCTTTTTCAAAATAGATTGAAATAAGCTTTCATCCATTAAGTAGATATTTTACTTGATATATTTAAAGAATACCCTCTATTTAATAGGATTTGCAAATACCTTGTAATGACATAATGAATTATAATTTAATTGTTTTATTTAATCAAAAGTATTTAGAGTTTTCAAATTTATGTGAAAATGATCCTAATCGACCAAAATCAATTTTATTGTTTTCGGTTAAGTAACTAAAATATAAAAAAATGATAATTGAGATCATGAAATGTATCTTATCAGATTGATGTGTTCACTTATTGAAGCAATACTTTAGATTTTCTAGGATTGATTAAATAGTCTTTTTCAAATATTCATGAATTTTAAAATTCAGTCATAAAATTCTAATAAAAGAAATTATTATATTATTTAGAGTTGGTTAATTATATGAATACTACCAGTTTCAATTCAAACGAGCGATTGGCAACATTTATGTTGGAAACTGCAAATGAATTAAATGATCTCTTTCAAAGTCTGGCGAATGAAAGAAGAATAATAATTCTTGCAAATTTGGTTTATGAAAGACAAAATTTAGCAAATCTTCAGAAGCTAACTGGGTTTCAAGCCAGCTTGATTGCAAATCATTTAGCAGTTCTATCTGATTCCGGGCTCATTAAACGAATTGATAGAGGATTGTACGATATCAGCCAAGATGGATTAGATCTCTTACAACAGATTTGCTTTGCATTTCTTGAGGTGAAAAAAAGAGAAACCAAGAAACTAGAGTATTTACAAGCATTGATAGGACGATATACAGATAATGACCTATCAATTGCAGTTGGTGATAAAATGAAAAATATTGATGAAAAATTTTCAGTAAGAATTGTAGAATTACAAAAATTCGAGTATGTATCCTTTATCGCAATAGGTAATCATCCAGAGATAGAGGCATTTAAGAAAATGACAGATTGGATTAAAACACAAGGGTATTTGGACGATATGGCACAACACCCAATTTATGGATTTAATAATCCAGACCCTAAAAAAGGAAATTCGGAATATGGTTATGAAGTTTGGATACAGGTGAATTCATGTGATGTAAAAGATGAGGAAGTGGAAATTAAAATATTTCCTGGAGGGAAATATGCAGTTACAACAACTAAACTATTTCCATTAAATAATGACAATGTGATACCTGCTTGGCCAAGATTGGTGAAATGGGTTGAATCAAGTGAATATGAATGTGCAACACACCAGTGGTTAGAAAAAGCACTTACTCCGTTTGCAGAGGAAAAAGATGCATATCTTGATTTATATCTACCCATTTCTTGATTTAATATATCAATTAGCCATCTAATGTAATTATAAGATTATTAATTTATAATAATAAAAGCAATAAATTAGACATTTTTAAAAGAGTTTTTTAATATCTTATATATTACTTAAGGACATTGAAACTAAGTTTTACCAAGGAACAACAGTCATACATAATGACCAGTATAGCCTTTGTTTTATCGGATATTAGCATTGATTGGTTAATAAACAATTCAATCTCAACAAATGCAGGTGTTCCAAAAATATTTTTTCTACCAATTGGAATTAGATTGGCATTCATCTTATATTTTGGTAAAAAATACGTACCAATTGTTTCCATCCCTCCCATGATAATTGGGATCAATCATGGTCAACCTATTGGATTTTTAATAATATATGTCATAAATTTGATGGCTCTAAGTACTTTCTTATTCACAGTGATTGATCGTGAAACTAAAAAAATAACGAGCAACGGACAAAGTATGAATACAGTTCAGCTATTAATTTATTTAATATGTGCGGTTCTTGTTTACTCATTTATCTCAGGCATTTCGCTGTATTTCTTTGGTTTTATCGAAGTAGAACAAATAATAGAAGCCAGTTTTCAATGGTATATTGGAGACATGCTTGGAATATTTACCGTATCTCCTTTATGTGTATATATCTTGTTTCCTCTTCTTTATAAGGAACAACGTAATCAGGTTGTAAAATTTATTCGATTTAACATGAAATTTGAATCAAACACACAAAGGAATTATCGAATTGCAGAAATTGGATTGCAAATTCTTATGATACAAAGAGTATTTTCTGCATTTAAAGAATTCCCTAATATGCTTGTTTTTCCTTTATATCTAATCTTAGTCATACCAATTTTTTTGATGGTACTAAGGTTTGGAATTGTAGGTGCGATAATAGGGAATTTCACCTTAAACCTACAACTGTATTATTTAAGTAACTTAATAACACAAAATCAAGGGTTGAGCTTACTACAGGTATTTATGTTTGTTATAAGTATACTCAATTTGATAACTGGAGTATTTCTATCTGACAGAAGAAGTATAGAGAAAAATATTCAAAAAACAGAAAAGGTATATGCAGAATTACTTGAATTTGCTAGAGATGGAATAATAATTACAGATAAGAACCACGATATAATTGAGATCAACAAAAGTGCATTGTCATTGTTTGACATCACTAAGGATCATGCAATAAATATTAATAGTCAGGAATTAATTTCAATCCCTTCAGATATAGCATCAACTAACACAACTGGAACCGCAAGTGTGTGGGAAACACAAATTATAAAGGATGCAATCAGAATTGACATCGAGGTTAGTTTTACCAGTTTTGAAGACGGTCGATGTTTATATATAATACGAGATATTACAACAAGAAAGAAGACTGAAATCGATCTCCTCAAAAGTCAAGAAATGCTGTTGCAAAGTCAAAAAGTTGAGGAAATCGGTAAATTAGTAGGTTCAATAGCTCATGATTTCAACAATTTACTAACAGCAATACTTGGCTATTGTGATCTAACTTTATTGGAAACAAAGGAAAGCCACACTGCAGAAAATGTATCACAAATAAAACTATCCAGTGAATCTGCAATGGATCTTGCAAAAAATATTCTTGCTTTCAGCAGAAAACAAATTATCACACCCATAGCAATAGATCTAAATCAACACATCCAGGCATTATTCCCCTTACTCGATAGAATCATTGGTGTAAATTATCATATCTCAGCTGAATTAGATGAAAATCTACCTACTATTCTAATGGATAAAAGTCAATTAGAACAGGTATTAATGAATTTAATAATTAATTCAAAAGAAGCCATGCCTAATGGAGGAGAGATTAAGATACACACATCTTCCAACGAGAAAACTGCAATACTTTCAGTAATTGATCAAGGTATTGGTATGTCAGAAGAACAATTAGAGATGATATTTGAACCATTTTACTCAACAAAACCAAATAGCTCAGGTTTGGGTATGATGATTGTAAATGACATTGTGAAAAAAAATAAAGCAAAAATTACTATTAGCAGCAAAGTAGGTAAAGGTACCAGATTTGATATTGAGTTCCCATTAACAAATCAAGAAATAATACAACCAAAGGAGGAAGAAGTCATAATTCAAAGCACAGTCAACGTTCAAAACAATGCAATTGTAGAAAATTCCAGTAAATCATCAAAGATATTGGTAATTGATGATGAGCCAGCAATACGAGAACTAATTTCTCGGGTATTATCATTCAACAATTATGAAGTCTATATGGCAGAAAATGGAGAAGAAGCAAGGAGCATATGCCAACTAAATGCAGATCTTGATCTAATTATATCTGATGTAATACTGGGTATGGAAAATGGATTTACTATTGTTCGAGAGATTTTACAAGACCTTAATCCACATGTTCTCATGATATCAGGTTACCTTGGGCATGATAATCAATCTACAAATATAGGAAAACACTATACATTCTTACAAAAACCATTCTCAACAACTAAATTAATGAGTACCGTTGAGAATCTATTAACAAAGAATAATAAGAAATTCAATTGATCTGAAGATTAATAGTGATGAAGAAGCAGTTATAACTACCCGTGCTATTACAAAAGATGAAATTAGAGGAATTTGTTGAACAATCTTATTTATATTTCTTGATAAATAGAGATCAAACCATTAAATTCATCATCAAATGTCAGTAGAGTCTTTATATTTACCCATTCACATATTGCCAAAATATGACAATCTGTAAAACTCAATGGTCGTTTGGGCCATTCAGTATATTTCATCCAATAACTCCATGGAAGTAACGTTATAAATATTATATTTTAGTTGTAGTGTTGGTGTAGTCTTGAAATTAATATATCTATATCATCTACTAATCGAATTTTCAAT